>SKHA01000326.1 GCA_007117185.1 Spirochaeta sp.
AGAGGGACCCATTTCCGGACAAGGCGCTCTCCGGCAGCAAAGCGGTGCACTGGATTTTCGCCCCGCTACGCTTGGTAAAATCCAGTGAGCTTTAGCGTTATGCAGTACGTTGCGCTCCTGCGAGGCATCAACGTGGGGGGGAAGAACCCCGTGGCCATGGCGGATCTGCGGACCGCCCTCACGGACCGCGGGTTTTCCGCTGTGCAGACCTATATCGCATCGGGAAACGTCCTCTTGTCGGCGGATGAAGCCGCTGGCGGTTCCGATGCCGACGCCATTCAGGGGGTGTTCGAGGATCTGCTCCGTACCGAGTTCTCGGTGGACACCCGTGTGCTGATACTGCCCCGGGGGCGGTGGCTGGCCATCGCCGCAGCGGTTCCGGCCGCCTGGCAGAACGACAGCGAACAGAAGAGCGATGTCCTCTTTCTCTTTCCGGAGGACGACACCCCCGAGATTATCCAGCGCCTGGCTCCCCGGGAAGGGATCGACGATGCCCGGTACGTCCCCGGGGCGGTGCTGTGGAATATTGAGCGTCGCAACCAGACGCGTACCGCCCTCATGCGCATCGCTGGTACTGAGACCTACCGGAATCTGACCATTCGCAACGTGAACACTGTCCGGAAGCTCACAGCGTTGTGTGCGGCGAAATGGTAGCGTACGCTGTGTGCGGCGAAACGGTAGTGCCTGACCTGTGCTACTATCGTCGTATCCATAATCACACACGGAGGAACCCATGAAAATCGGTATCGTATTCGGCACCAAACGGGAGGGGGCAACCCGGGAGATCGTCCGCTGGATGACTGACCACCTTCAGGCTCAGGGGCATACCGTTGTCGCTGCGGGGCCCGCAGATTTCACCTCCTTCGACTGCGACCGCTACCTTCTGGGAACGGCGGTGTACGCGTTCAGCGCCAAACGTACGGGGATGCCCGGATTCATTCGCGCTCACCGGGGGGACCTGCAGGGCACCCCCGCGGGGGTGTTCATCGTCTGCGGTGTCGGCGAACAAATGATCTCCCCGGAAGATGGTTTTCTGAAGCGGTCGCTGAAGAACGCGTTTCTGGATCGACAGAAGTACCTGGCCAGTATCGTTCGCCTTCTTCCGGAGCCGCCGGCATCCACTACCTTCTTTCAGGGGTACCAAGAGCCGGATGACCGCACAAAGATCGATTTTCCGTCGCAACAGGAGCAGGTTGTCCAGTGGTGCGCATCTCAGGGACTCTGATGGATAAGACCGCCGGTGAACCGATCCAGGAGGGTCGCTTTCCGGTGCTTCCCTTCGACAGTACCTGGGCTCCCCGTTACGCCGAGCTTCAGGCTGCGCCGATGAGGTCAGCCTGGATCGCTTCCCTGAGTTCTTCAAGTTTCTGGCGCAGACTCGGGATGCCCGCATCGAAGTCGTACGGTTCGTTGTGCAACGCGCAGATCGTGCCCAGCACCTCGCCGTTCACCTCAATCGGATATCCCAGGTAGACCCCGAGGCCGAACTGTACCAGGTCTTCGTTGTGACGCCACTCGGGATCGGCGGCGGCGTCGGGGACGTGCAGCGGTGAACCGGTGTTGACCACCTGCTCGCAGTAGAGCTTGTGGCACCCGGGGTTGACGCTCTTCGGTCCCTCGTCGCCGGGGTGGTAGGTATCTGTCTTGGGCCCGGCGCTCACCACCGCCACCATGTGCGTCGGCGTGGATCGCATGATCAGTAGAGACTCAATTCCACTGGCGGCGGCGATCGAAGCGAGTGGATCCCGCCACTTCTTTTCAAACCCATGGTAGTACAGCCTTCCAAATGCCATGATGCCCTCCCCGAAAAATGTGAATCGGGATAATTGTAGCTACACATCTTCGCGCGGTCAAATTTCCGGGTGGGATTGATGTCTGCGGCACAGCTCGGATAGAACATGAATCGATGTACGTGTTCAGAGAACGGGAGGTTCGGGAATGAAGATCCTGGTGGTTGGTGGTACCGGGGCTCTCGGGCGACACGTCTGCCGGGAAGTTGTCCGGACGATGGGTCCGGAAGCACTGGTAGTGGGAGACTACAACCACGATCGAGGACGGGAATTTGCCCGGCACGTTTCAGCCGGAGTCGGTGGTTCTGCAGCGGCCACCGTCGTGGATGTGCACGATCACCGTTCCGTTGAGCACGCTGTCGCTGGCGTTGACGCGGTCATCGTGACGGTTCGTCAGATCGAGCCGAATGTGCAGATCGCCAGCACCGCTCGGGGCATCCATAGCGTTGATGTAGTCCCGGATACCCCGCTGGCACAGGCAGTATTCCAGGTCGACAGTCCGTACAGCGGTGTGGTGGCTGCCGGGTTGATTCCCGGTCTATCCGGCCTGATGGCCCGCCAGGTGATGGAAGAGGCCACCGCGAGAACCGGTGGGCTCATTCCAGAGGCTGTGCATCTCTCGCTGCTTCAACGAAAGAATGGTACAGCCGGTGCCGCCGGGATTGCAGATATGCTGGGCCTCTTCGCCCGACCGGTATTTCATCACGAACAAAAAATCCGTGGATTCACACTCCGGCGAACCGCAGTCTTTCCCGAGCCATTCGGTAACCGCTCTGTGCGTCTGGTGGCGTTTCCGGAAGGAGCGGATGTGAAGGAACACTTCGGGGTCGAACACGTCCACTACTGGACCGCTTTTGACAGTGATTTTTTTAACGGAGTGGTGGGTCTGCTGAACCGGTTGGGATTTCTCAATCGGTTCCGGGACCCCCGCCGAAGCTCCTTGCTGGCACGAGTTCTGGCCCGGTCGAAAAAGAATGACGGAGCCGCCGACGAGACGGTAGCGCTGAGTGCCGAGGCGGGAGGGGTAGTCCTGGGACTGACGGTCCGCTCAGACTACACCGGTACGGCGATGGCGGCGGTGGCCATGGCTCGGGGACTTCACGTCAGGGGCGGGGTGGATTACGGAGTTGTGCTGCCGTTTCAGCTCTTCACTCTCTCTGAGATAGTCAGTCTCATTGACTCACCGGATCTGGTCCTCTCGTCGCCCCATGAGCCAGCTCCGTGATTTCCAGGAGAGCCTCCTCGGCGGGCAGGGGCTGATCCCGGTTCGCTTCACTATGTTCCACCAGGACGAAACTGTCGTCGTGATCGTCAGATTGGAGCAACGGGTATCAGCTCTTTCCAACAATACCTGACGCCCACGCCAACAGGTTTTCCGTCAGTATTCGTGCATCGTCGACGTCTTCCAGTTCGTAGATCATGGTGCCTTCTTCGTACCGGCGTACCCCGGCAAAATCGTTAAACGTTGTGAGTTCGTATCCGGCGTCCGGTTGGCTTCCCTCGGGCAGCTTGGCAAGAAGTGCGCCAAGATCGTGCACAAGGGGAACGGGAATCTCCAGATGGCACAGAACTGCCTTCAAGGCTTTCTCAATCGCCTGTTGATGCATGAAGAAGACATTCTCAATACGCACGTTCTGATTCTCAACTCCCTGTGCGGCAAATACTGCCGTCCGGAAATCGCCATAGGCGATCTCCAACAGGGTTTTTGCGTACGACGGATCAAATCGGCGTTCCTGCTGTTTCGGGCTCATGTGCGCCCCCCATTGTGCAGTTGTCTGCCATCTTCCAGGATGATCATCGGAAGCCCGCCAACGCGGGCCCGTGCATAAAAATCCTCAGCGATGTACCAGACAAGATCCTGGGGCCAGTCATCAAAACGTGGCGTTCGCGCGAGTTTTGCTTGAGCTTCACGAATTTCCGCCCG
>SKHA01000226.1 GCA_007117185.1 Spirochaeta sp.
CGACACAGGAACGCTCCGCGCCCAAACGGTTGATACCACCCGATCGGGCCAGGTTGAGTCGGAGATTCTTCAGTTCTACCAGTGGCTGGACCAGTTTCAGGACCAGCTTGAGGAGTACGAGCAACTCCAGGTACAGCGATCCCATGCCACCACCGCCAGCGAGGTGCCCGAGACCACCGCCGCCCAGAGCGCTCTCGCACGTGCCTTGGATGATTTTATCAGCTCTATCAGTGCCACCAGTTCCAACGTGGTGAGTACCAGCCGCCAGCCCACCCGACCCGACCCCGCCGACCCCACCAGCGGAGACGGGAGCGGGGTGGTTCTTGAGGGGCCGGGTGGAGGCACCCGCGCCCGGATCGCAGGCAGCGCTCCCAGCCTTGAGGGGTTGAGCCTGCCGCCGGGGTTCCCCCGTACGTATCCGGTGAACGTCTCCTTCCAGGTGAACTCTGCGGGGTACGTGGTGCAGACCTCCATCGTCCCCCCTACGCCCTACCCGGACCTGAACAATCGGATCAGCTCGGTGGTTCGAAGCTGGCAGTTTCAACCCGCTCCCGGGGGAGGGTCGTCGCTGGTGACCGGATCGGTTACAATACTCGTTGAAACAACAACGAGACAGGAATGGTGAGCATAAACAAATACAAGGTTGTTGCCTTTGATATCGATGGAACTCTTTACCCCAACGGCGCGATGTATCGCGCCACCTTCGGGCTGGTCGTGCGCAACCTGCGCCTCTTCAGGGCGTACGGCAGGGCTCGGCGGCAGGTCCGACGAGAGTATCCCCTGACGGACCTCCGGCAACGGACAACTGAATTGACCGCACAGTTTGCCCGCTGGGATATCGATGAGACAGACCGGCGGATTCGCCGGATCGTGTACGAGCAGTGGGAACAGTCGCTTCAGTCGGTCCGTCTCTTCCCCGGTGCGAAGGACCTGCTGCTGTGGCTGCGCCAGCGCGGTGTCCTCACCGTGGCGATGTCGGATTTTCCGGTGACTACCAAGCTGAAGAGTTTCGATCTTGAGGATTGCTGGGACCTGGCTTTCTCATCCGAAGAAGTTGGATACCTCAAACCCCGACCGGAACCGTTCCTTCACATCCTCGAAAAAGTGCAGCACCCTGCTGCCGAGGTCTTGTATGTAGGAAACAGTTATCACTACGACATCCTCGGGGCGTCCGCGGTGGGTATGGCCACTGCACACATCACCCGGGGCTGCCGCGGCTCCAGTGCCGCAGATTTCCGTTTTTCCCGGTATGACCAACTACAGGCGTGGCTGGAAAGTCGGACACCGGAATGATTAACAGCGCTGCGGTTTCTCCAGTATACTAACCATCGAGAGGGGTCTTATGGGTTTTTCCATCAGCGATATTATTGTCCTGCTGGTCGTTCTGACCATACTTGTGGTCTATCGAAGGATGGATCAAAACAATCGTTCCCTGGAAAAGGTGAAGCGATTTGTCGAGCGGATCCAGGGTGAGATGGACGAAATCGTCTCCGAAAAAGTCACGATGCTTCGGGACATCGGTATCGAGGTGGACGTTCATCAGAAAGCAGCTGTGGAGGTTCTCAAACGGATCCAGACCATCGAGTCTGATCTTGGCTCCCGTACTGCCGCCCTGGAAGAGATCGGTACCCGCCTTACAACCTACGAAGCGGCCCTGGAAGAGCTTATGCAGATGACCCGCCGCGCTGAAGAAAACACCCAGCGGGTTCGCGAGGAGAGCGAATACATCGACAAAGTCGGCAAGCGTATTCGCGCCACCCAGACCCGGGTGGACGAGCTGGAGAAGTCTCTGCCGGGGATCGTCTCCGGGTTTGACAAGCAGAATATGCACCGGCTGGCCGAAGCAGAAGCTCGCGTCCTGGACAACAGTCGCGGTACCGTAGCGGCGTTGGATCAGAAAGTCGAAGGTGCCCGCAGCCGTGTTCAGGATCTGTCGGAAGATGCGGTGCGAATCCAGACGGAGCTGGAACAGCGAGCACGCCAGGCTGCACAGGAGATTCAGGAGCTCAACGACTCTCTCCGGGTCTCTTTTGCCGAGGAAATGGAAGGTACCATTGCTGCAACTCGGGACAGCTACGAATCGGTCCGTGATCAAATCACCCGGCAGATAGAACAGGCTCGGGGGCAATACGCTGAACTGCAGACCGAGATCACCGAGGGTCAACAGCGTCTGCAGGATGAACTGCAACGACTTCTTGAAGACACCCGTGGCGAAATGGAAGCGATCGCCGCCCAGGCGAGCAACCTTGAATCCGATGCCCTCGCCGTGGTGCGTCGCAGAATCGAGGACCGGGGAGCCGCATTGAAAGAGGAAATGACTGCTCTCCACGAGGAGTATCGCAACGGTCAGCGTGAGCTGTTGAATACCCGTCAGCAGGAAGTACACCAGAGTATCGCTGCGGCGATTCAACAGCTTCGGGACGATCTGGAACAGCAGATTTCTGAAGGACACGACAGATCGCTGCAACAACTTTCCGAGAGCAACGAGGCCAGTTCAGCTGTGGCCCTGACCGTCCAGAGCCAGGCGGAGAAACTGCGTCTGGCATCATTGCAGCTGGAAGAACAGCTGCAGCAGCTTCGTGAACACGTCGCCCGCAGTACCGAAGAACAGTCCGCTACGATCGATCGCAGCATCCAGGAGACGTCGGAACGGATGCAGATATTTGGTGATGACCTGACCGGGCGAATGGATCGTCTGAACGGCGATACCCAGGAACGGCTGGAACTGCTCTCGGCACGGGTCTCGGAAGTATCAGGTGAGTTCACCCGGAAAACCGAAACGCTCCAGCAGCAGGTGGCGCACCGTCTTGAGACCCTGGAGTCGGGAAACCGTTCGCAGATTGATGCATTCAGCGAGCGGATACAAGAAGCCGCCCGGGAGCTGCAAAGTTCAATGGAGGGCAGGATCAGGACCCTGGAAGAGCTGGGTCAACAGATGACCGGGCACTTCGCCGACATCGAACAACAGCTGGCGGGAGCACGGGAGACCGCCGAGACCAGAATCCGCGATTTTGTGATGGCAACGAAGCGTATGATCGATGAGAACTCCCAGACGATTGAACAGGACGTTCTTGGTCGTATCGAAGGTCGCCTGGCGGATTACGAAGACGGACTTGGATATCGCTTTTCCCGCATCGAAGGGGTTACCGGTGAGATTGACGATCTCGAGCAGAACCTGCGTACCGCCATGGATCGGATCAACGAGCGAATCCGGGGAGACTTCACCGCCTTTGGCGATGAGCTGCGCGCTCAGCGGGAGGAAGACCGCAGTGTCGCCACGGCGGCAATGAACAACCTTCAGGGAGAGATGCAGAAACTGGAAGGTGAGCTCAATGAACTGAAAGAGCGCGCCTACGATAACGTCAGCGAGAAACTGCGGGTCTTTGAGGATGAGTTCTTCCTGGATCTCCGAAATCGTTCCGCTGCCATGGATGCTCGCATCGCCGGATGGCGTGAAGAGGTGGACGGCCGCCTGGAGACGCTCCAACGGGACAGCGAGGAAGGGCGAATCCAGCTGGAACGGGAGTACGGGGACCAACTCAAGGAACGCATGCACCAGTTCCAGGAGCACGCCCAGGCGCAACTGATGAAAATGGATGAGCAGCTGGATTCCCACCGCAGTGGCCTGTCCGGGCGGATCGAATCGGCGGAAGCAACCCTGGCATCCTTCCAGAATGGCATTCAGGAGGAGCTGAACGCTCTGCAATCCCGGTCGCTGCAAATGTTTCGCCAGGAGTTTTCACAGGTGGAAGACCGGGTGCGTACCGACTTGAAGGGGTTTGAGGAGGAACTGGACACCCAGCTGACCTCGATCAGGCAGCATGTGACTGTTGAAAACGATGCTTTGAGCAGCCTCATCGAGGTTGCCCGGAGTGACGTTGCGGTCTGGCAGACCCGTGTGCTCAACGAGATACGCTCCAGCGACGCTGAAGTGAGCAATCAACTCGCCGACACCAAGGTCCGGATGTCCGAGAACCTTCAAGAGCTTAAGCGGGAGTTTGCCCAGGAGCGGGATGAGCTGGTGGAACAGTCCCGGGAGGAACGGGGAACGATCAAGTCGGAGCTTGAGAAGATTCGTACCGAGATGGTTAGACTCCACACCCACCTGGATGAACACCGTCAGGAGGACCTGAACGAGCTGCAGCGAAAGTACACCACGGTGCAACAGCAGCTTGCAAGCCAGGAAACGGCGATCCAGGAAGAACTGGACGAGCGGACCCGGGAATTTCGTGCGCTTCTGGGGGACACCCGGGAGCAGTTCTCGGCAATGCAGGAGAAACTGCTTGGCAAACTCGAGGAAGAGGCCAGTACCCTTGGGACAACACTTCACGAAATCGAGCGACGCCAGAAGGGTTTCATCGAACAGACTGGTATTTTTGAGCGTGCGGATACCCTGAAAGAGCAACTCACCCAGGATATCGAGGAACTGAAAGGTGAGATCTCACGATTCGAGGCGATGCGGGGCGAGGTGCGGGAGATTGAAGCTGAGTTTGGCCGGGTTCGCAAGCTTGCCGCCGACGCCGGCGAAAAGATGGCCCGCTTCACCGCGGACAAACGGCGGATCGATCTTCTGGAAGAGGACTATCGCCGACTTATGACCCTGGCCCAGTCCGTTGAGAAGAAGATAGAGCATGTCGGTGGCAGCGAGGAGCAACTTCAGGAGATTACCGCGCGCCTGCGCAGCCTCGATGAGCTCCAGAAGGCCGTTGAGAACCGCTTCGATCGCCTGGAGAAACGTCGCAGTCAGGTTGACCAGGCAGTCGAGGATATCGATTCAAGCACTGAGACACTGCACCAGCTGGAAGAGCAGCTGCAGCAGTTCAAACAGGGGATTCATGAGTTCCCGGAAGCGCTGCAGCACCTGTCCCAGCAGCTGAAAGCGGTGATGTCTCAAGAAAAAGCCACCGAGAAGGCGATCGGGGCACTGAGTAGTCTTGATGACACTCTCAGCGACGTGGAGCGCCGGATGAGCGAGCTGGCTACTGCCAGGGAATGGCTGGCCCGTACGGAAACTCGTCTGGAAGAGATCAGTCGTGACGCCGGAGAACAGGTCAAGCTGCTGGGCAGCATCATGCGGCAGGAGACAAAGAAGGGGGCCTCTGACAGTGCAGGAGCTCCCTCGATGAATGCCCGGGAAACGGTACAGAAACTTGCCCGGCAGGGGTGGAAAGTTGATGAGATCGCCCGGGCAACCAAGATCAGCAAGGGCGAAGTTGAACTGATCCTGGAGTTGTCCGGCAAGTAGTGGCGTCCCCTGAGGGTTACCTCAGGGAAGGGGTACCGCGCTGTGGCGCCGCATGAAGGCCAGGGACGCGGCAAATCCGGCGGGTCTGGTATGACGGTGGCGCACGCCATCCATCTCGATATATTCCACCTCGCTGCCACTGGCACGCAGGCGCTCCACGTAGCGTCGCTGCGCCGGGTTGGTCACAATGATGTCCTGATTGCCCTGAAAGACCAGAACCGGCTTCCCGTGGCCGCTCAGACCGGTTTCGTTGGCATCAAGAACCTCCTTCAGGAGGGGAAACTCGCTTTCCAGACGATTGTTATGCAGGGCGCTGTAGAATTCAGGGGTGTACAGCTGCGTTCCCACGAAGGGAAAGAACGTTTGAAACTGATCGACGCACATCCCCATCACATCCGCCTCCAGGGTTGGAATCCATTGCGGCTGTAAAAGATCCTCATAGCGGATGACCTCATCTCCGTACATCCAACGATACGAGAGGAGAATATACGGGGTGTAATATGCCGCCTCCTTCATCAGCACTTCAACGCTGTTGGTTGTGCCGAACGCGATCGCACCGTCCAGGCGGATCTCAGGGGCGTAGGACCTGTTCATGTCGGCAGCAGCGAGAGCGGCGTGGCCACCCTGTGAGTAGCCGGCGGTGAAGCTGCTCTCCCCGGGCCTGACGGAGCTGCGGATAAGGTGGGGATACTCTGTGAAGACACGGCGGACTGCCCGCAGGGAATCCAGCATCAGGTGACCTTCTGCAGCGGCACTGAAGTATCGTTGGGGAATGTCCGGATTGTTGAAACCGAGATAATCCGGAAAGACGGTGATCACGCCCTGGGCGGCGTAGGCCATCATGTTCTGTCGATACCAGCCCCAGCGAATCACCTCGGGTTGTTCCAGCGACGGGGCACACTGGTCACCCACACCGGTGGTGCCGGAAAGAAACGAGAGGACCGGTGCCTCACGGGTGGTGCCGGAGAGTACCGGGATGTACACCGTGGACAGCGCTTCAATGGGGGTGCCGTCAAAGTCGCGGCTCCAGAAGCGAACCTCCAGCACCCGGACCCCATGGCGGGATCGGGGCCGCTCAAACCATTCGAAGAGCGGCTCTGCCGCCCTGTCCACCTCCACAGCGGTGAGAGCCTCCTGAAAGTTGACGGAGATCAGCGATCCTGCCACCGGCGTGTTCTGCGCGGCCAGGGGCAGGACAGCGACGACGCCAAGGAGCAGTAGTGAGAGCACGATGCGGACTGTCTTCAAATTACTCATTCCCGGTCAGTACCATATTTTTGCCGTTTTGAGAACGCTTTTCCTGTAACCTCACGTCCGGGACGTTGTTATACAGGGTGAGTCAGCATGTTTTTGCCTGCGAGGTTCACCTCCTTTCCTCGCAGGCCTTTTCTTTGTCCGCGACTCCAGCTACCCATTTCCTGCAACCGGCGGTATAGTTTCAATGACCATGAACGATGCAATGCAGGCGCAGATTGACGAACTGGCTCGACTCATCACCTACCACCAGAATCGCTACTACAACGATACTCCCGAGATCAGCGATGACGAGTTTGACCTGCTCTGGGACCAACTGAAGTCTCTGGCGCCGAATCATGAGCTCTTTTCCCGGGTGGGCGTTGACAGCAGCGACCGGTTCGAGAAACGAAAGCACCTGATGCCCATGAACAGCCAGGACAAAGCGTCGTCAGCGGAACAGTTTCTCAAGTGGGCAGCCCGGGTAAACCATCCCCGCTATATCGTCCAGCACAAACTCGACGGTGCCAGCATTGAACTGCAATACCGCCAGGGCAAATTCGTTCACGGCGTTACCCGGGGAGACGGCGTTGTCGGGGACGACATCACTGCCAACGTGATGAAAATGCGTGGTGTTCCCGGGGTTCTTCCGGTTCTGTTCACCGGGTCCGTTCGTGGCGAGGTCATAATGGACCATCAGACCCACCGGGAACGCTTTGCCGACAAGGCCAACTGCCGAAATGCCGCCAACGGGCTGATGCGACGGAAAGACGGTGTGGGCAGCGAATACCTGACGATCTGCTGTTACGACGCGTTTTCGCTGGACAACGACGTGGTCTCCTTTACAAAAGAAGAAGAAAAGCTGGCATGGCTGGAACATGCCGGATTTCTGGTTGTGAACGTTCAGATACTGGATACACCTGAAGCAGTAATCCAGTACCGGGACCTGGTGACGGAACAGCGGGATGCGCTGGGATACGACATCGACGGGCTGGTGGTAAAGGGTTCCCTGATAGACCCTGCGGATGCGCAACGTTCCCGCCCTCAGAAACAGATCGCCTTCAAGTTTTCCGCGGAGGAGGGGGTGACGATACTGCGGGACGTGGAATGGAGCGAATCGGGCCACCTGTACACACCGGTGGGAATCCTGGACCCGGTTCAATTGGCGGGGACCACCGTTCGCAGAGCCAGCCTGGTACACCCTGAGTTGATCGCAACTCTGGGGGTACGAATCGGCAGCGAAGTTGTGGTAACCAAGCGAGGGGATATCATTCCCAAGATAGAACGTCTTGTCCGACACATCGACGGCGGCGCCGATATTCTTCCCCCCGACCGGTGCGGAACCTGCGGCGCTGAAGTGATTAACGAGGGCAAACGGGTCTACTGTTCCAATCCGATCTGCCCGCGCCGGGCGTTTCATCGGCTGCAGAAGTGGATCTCCGTACTGGAGGTCAGGGATTTTGGCGATGTCCTGCTGCAGAAAGCGTTCGATGCTGCGCTGATCAGGGAGATTGCTGACCTCTACGGCCTCACCGTGGGGGATCTGGCGGCCTTTCCGGGGGTGGGCGAGGTCAGTGCAACAAAAGCGCTCAACAACCTGCACAGCGTCTCCGAGGTGCCCCTGCCGCGCTTTCTTGCCGGATTTGACCTGGGCGGAATCGCGGAACTGAAGATAGCCCGGATGGTCGACGCCGGGTTCAACCGTCTGGATGCGCTCTTCCAGGCTACCCCGGAAGAACTTGCCACGGCGGACGGCATCGCCGAAACCACCGCAGTGGCGTTCAAGGAGAGCCTGCTGCTGGTCCGAGACCAGATTGAGAGGTTGCTGGCCACCGGAGCGGTTCGGATTGCCCCGCCTGCACCCACGGAAGGGGCCACCGGCGAAGCGGACGCACCCCTGGCGGGTCAAACCGTCTGCTTCACCGGAGCGCTCACCTCTGTGACCAGAAGCGACGCGGAACGAATGGTCAGGGCTGCCGGCGGTCAGGCCCGCTCCTCCGTCTCCCGGGGGTTGAACTGGCTGGTCACCAACGAGGTGGACGGTTCGTCATCGAAGCTCAAAAAAGCGCGTGAACTGGGGGTTTCCATCATCACTGAAGATGATTTTCTCACCCTTGTTGATGCGCCACGCACGCCGTAGTAGCATAGTTCAACGATGATACAGGAACTACGAAACCAGATCGAAGATTTCTATCTTCCCAGACAGCTGGTGGAAGCAATTCTGGAAGTTGGAGGCATTCCACGGGACAGCGAAGAAGTTGAGATCGGTGTCGGTTTCATCGATATCGCGGACTATACCTTTCTGTCCAAGTTCCTGACACCCAAGGAAAACCAGGAAGTCCTCAACGGATTGTATACCGCGTTCAACGGTGTGTTGCGCCGGCATGGCGGATACTTGAACAAGATCGAAGGCGATTCGCTCATGTTCCACTACGGAGGCATCATCGATCCCATTGCCCGCAAGATCTCCGACCGTCGGGATTTACGTCTGTATATCGCCAGGGAACTCTTTTTTACCTGCGTGGAGATGCAGCGGGTCAGCTTGCGGTTCAACAACGCTGATCGTCGATTTCTGGAAGACGCCGAGACGGAGGTTGAACGGGAAGCGCTGGAGAAGGCGTTCAAGATCATCGCCCGCCTGCGCGAGGACGATGCGGTGTCAAACCCGCTGAATGCGATGTTCCAGATTCGGATCCGGGTAGGAGCCAACCTCGGCGAGGTAACCATCGGTAACTTCGGCCCCGAAGGGGCGCGACAGTGGGACGTGATCGGCATGCCGGTGATTGATGCCAAGCGGATGGAGACGACCGCACCGGTGGGAGGAGTGCGGATCTCCCGTACATACTACAACATTCTGGAGGAACACGGCTTCGTTGACGAGTACTTTGAACGGTTTCGCAGGGAAGCCCGGGCGCTGGGTGGGCGATACGCTGAGATCACCCGGGACGAACTGTTTCAGATCAAGAGAGTCTCTCTCCGGGAAAAGGGCAACGCCTTCTTTGAGACGTGCAGTATTCAGGTCAACCCGGCCCTTCCGGAGCAGATCGCCCAGCAGGTGCGCGCTCTACTGACCCACGGCCGTTTCGGCGCCGTGCGAATTGTAGAGCTCCTGAAGTATTATCGGGGTAACGAATACGTCACTGATGCCATAGAGGATGCCCTGATCACCGCTGGTGTCAGGATTCGCTACGCCGATTCGTTTCAGTTGATGTATCCCAACCGCTACGATGCGATGCTGGACGAGCACTCAGGGGATCGCCAGAAGATTGAAGAGCTCGTCTCTCGTGACGAGAGCCTGTACGGCCTGATGACCAAGTTGGGACGCTATCAGGACATCGTCAAACAGGGCCGGGATGAGCCGGAGGATCAGCTCTCCTTCTCTACCTATGACCGCCACTTTTCCGTGGGTCGTACCCGCCGACAGCAGTACTATGAGGAGATAAAGGCGCTGATCGCGCAACGGGCCTATTTCTTCAACGTTGTCTTTCCGTTGGTTTTCGAATCCATCCTTGCGGCGGTTCTGGAGTATCAAACCGAAGAAGAAGACCTGGAGATGCTGGAATCATAATCCTGTGAGTGTATCCTGTTGCCCTGTTGCATCGTTATATTGCCGGTATGAGTTCATTCAACGGAAAGAATATACTGGTGGTGGGTGGAAGCTCCGGCATCGGCGAAGCGGTGGTTTCGCAGTTGCTCCGGGAGGACGCGTCGGTGTGGCTCTGGAGCCGACGGGAACGTAAAGACCTGGTCGAGCAGGGGGTAACCTGCCAGTCCGTGGATGTCACCACCGACTTCGACACAGAGAGCTTCTCCCTTCCTGAAATCCTTCACGGCGTTGTCTACGCCCCGGGTACTATCAACCTTGCGCCCTTTCGGATGCTCAAGCTGGATACCTTTCTTCAGGACTATCAGGTGAACGTGTTGGGTGCTGTCAGGGTGCTGAAAGGGGTAGAAGAGCGGCTTTTCGCCGCCCAGGGAGCATCTGTGGTGCTGTTCAGCACCGTTGCGGTCCGTCGGGGAATGCAGTTTCATACCTCTATTGCTGCGGCGAAGGGTGCGGTGGAGGGGTTGACCATCAGCCTTGCGGCGGAATGGGCGGGGCGAAAGGTACGGGTCAACGCCGTTGCGCCGTCCCTGACAGATACACCGCTGGCGTCCCGTCTGCTGGGGAACGAGAAGAAAGCGGAAGCAGCGGCGCAACGGCACCCTCTGGGCAGAGTAGGAACTCCCGACGAGCTGGGCCGGGCAACGTGCTTCCTGCTCCACGGGGATACCTCGTGGATCACCGGACAGGTCCTGGGGGTTGATGGGGGGTTGGGAGCGCTCTCAGGGTTTTAGCACCCGGGAAAGCGAAGGGACGATCCGTCGTCGCGCCAGGTGGGCCCCGATGATATTTCTGGCGGGGGGGCCCAGTACCAGGTCTGCCAGACCTCCCGTGACGTAAAGACCGGGAAGCCACGCCAGATCCGCCCCCGGCAGGGGGTATCCCCGGGACGAGACCGGAGCATCCAGGGTGCTGCTGATCTGCCGAACCAGCGCTGCTGCCGGTGGGGCGGCGGAGAACCCGGTGGAGAGGATGATCAGCTGGAAGTCGTCGTATCGCGGCAGGGGTGACTCAACCACCCTTCGCTGCAGCACGATCCTGTTGTGCAGTACCTCTCTCATCACCCTGCGGTACAGATCAGGAGGTACACTCCCACCACGACGACTGCGATCGATCAGAAGATGCCGATCTTCCGCTTTGGAAATGGCGGAAAACGCCTCTGAGCAACGGGGGCCCACGAAGCAGGGGTCGCTGTCAAACTGGTGAACGGTAATCGGATCGCGATGCCACAGCTGTACGCTTATTCGTCGACGGGCGAGGTACAGGGCCAGATGAAACGCGGCGATCCCGCCCCCGACGATGAGTATTCGCGAACCCGGGGGTATCTCCTGCGGGTTGAAGCGATCATCGTGGATGTGGATCACCGAACCGGGAGGGGCAGATCTGAAAGACTCTGGAACCAGCGGTTCCGGCTGCCCCGGAGCGAGGATGACGCAACGGGCGTTCACGGTGTGTCTGGTGACATTCGATCCTGAAGGGGGGGACCAGCTCACGGTGTACCTGTGGGGTGCATCGCGGTGGTGACGAGAATCAACAGCTTCCACGCGGCCCCGGATCGTCGTAACATCCGGTGGTAAATCTGCAGATGCGTCGTCAAGCTGTCGGGCGAACAACGTTGTGGCCGGTCTGTGATACGGAGGAATCCAATCACCGGGACCCATCATGTTCCGCAGCGAGTAGAAGTCTTCGGCGATGCTGTGACTGCCGTTTGATCGCAAATAGTCCATACCGCAGTTCCTCACCCGCCGGTGCCATACAGCAAACGGCGACCCCGCAGGGTCGATCACGGCGAAGCGCCGGGGGTCCACAACCCCGTTTTCCAGGAGCGCTCGGGTCAGATGGATACCGTGAATACCCGCACCTGCCACAACCACATCAAAGAGGGGAAATGTTGTCATATGCGGTCCAACCTGGGTACTTTTATTACATGAGTAATTTTATCCGAAAAGGTCTGGGTATCGTATTGGTTGGCGGTTCGTTGCTGCTGCTCGCTGCCTGCAGCACCGGCCCGGATACGGTGCTCACGGAGCTTCTCCTTCGGACCCCTGATCCGACTCTCACTCCCCAGCAGGTCGTTGCGATTCAGCTGGAAGCGTTCCGCAACAACGACGAGGAGGATCGCGGGATAGAGGTGGCCTTTCGCTTTGCCAGTCCGGAAAACCGGGCCCTCACCGGACCGGTACCGCGCTTCGCTGGCATGATGCGAGGGGCGGCGTACCGGATCATGTTGGAGTACGATTCCGTTCTGTACGCCCCTTTGGTGCGGGACGGCAACGTGGCGGTACAGCGGGTGGCCCTGACGATGGGTGAGGTGACGGTGGTCTACGACTTCGTCCTTCGCAAACAGAGCTCGGGGGCGTACCTGAACTGCTGGATGACTGAAGGGGTGCAGGTGATACGACTTCCCCGGGAACGGGGCACGCCGCGACTTGAGATGGATGAGCTCCTTTCGGTGTAAAGACATCCGCTGAACTCAGTCCTTCTTGCGGATCGATGAACCAAACTGCTCCCAGGCACTCTCAACCTGCTTGGGGTTGTACCCCTTCTTCTGCTGGTCTCCGGTGCTGCGCCTGGACACAGCGGTTGACCGGGGAGCAGGGCGGGACCCCCCGCGACGCTGATCTGCAGTTCTGCCCCGGCGGTTGGGTTCCGGACGCCGACCATCACGACGGTCTGTGTCCCCACTGGTCGTACGCGATCTCAGTTCCTGCTGCGATGCCGTTGTGGCGGTCCGGTCGATGTAGGTTGACTTGTACGCTTCGTATTTGCCGGTAACGCGTATCCAGAGGCGTTTCCAGACCGGCAAGCGCAGAAACGCCCGCTCGAAGAGTTCAGAGATTCGCAGGGCAAACCATTGATGGGGTCGCAACGGCTTCATCGACACCGGGTCGAAGTAGAGGGACAACCGCTCCTTCAGCTCCTCCACCGAGCCGACCAGTTTGTTCTGTTTGAGGTGCAGGATAAGCGCTTCCGCTAGAATTGCCGGTTTCTGGGCAAGATCGGCCACAAAGGGGCTGAGGTTGTGCATCTCTTCACGAATTGCGTCATCAAAGCTGTCGAGAGAGACGAAGGTAGTGTCGCCGCGACGGTTGCCGCTGCGCAGATTCTGCTCCATACGGTGAACCAGGAGGGGTCTCAACTCCGCGTCGATGTAACGGAACTCTTCCAGGAAGCGGGGGTAGATGTGATCCCGGTGAATGTACTTCTTGTTCAAAACAAGGATGTGCGGCAGCGTCTTGGCGTCCCTGTCCTTGATAAATC
>SKHA01000089.1 GCA_007117185.1 Spirochaeta sp.
ATAACTCTACCAGCGTTCACGCGTGCGTGTCAACCGCTTTTTGTTATCTCCTCATTCGGCTCACCGCATCACTGCGGTGCGAGGCAGAACCTACCAGTTCTCTCCCCTGTTGGTCAACAGGTTCTGTCAAAGAGAGCAAAAATAATTTCTGTGCTACACTGCGTGCCATGACACGACAGCAGATACAGGCGGAGCTGCGCTCCGAGATGGTTCGGCGGGGTGTGCACGCCCTGGTCGTCCCCAGCACCGATCCTCACCAGGGCGAGTACGTCCCCGACCACTACAAGGCCCGGGGGTTCGTCTCCGGGTTCCACGGCTCAGCCGGGACGGTGGTTGTCACCGCAGACAAGACCGGGTTGTGGACAGACGGACGCTACTTTCAGGAAGCCGCCCAGGCGCTTGAAGGGAGCGACGTTGAGCTTTTCAGGTTGCAAACCCCGGGTACCCCGGACTATCCCCAATGGCTCCTGGAGTCTCTTCCGGCAGGGAGCGTAGTGGCGGTGGACCCGCGGCTGGTGACGCTGGAGTGGCACCAGCGGATGACCCGAACCTTGAGCAGCCGGGGGATCTCCCTGGCGGCAATGGAAGACCCCTTTGCGGCGATCTGGAAGGATCGTCCCGATGTACCGGAAAACCGCGTTGTGGTTCACAACCCCGATTTTGTGGGGGAGGGCGTTTCCGCCCGACTGACTCGCCTGCGCAGGGCAATAGCCGAGACGGGGGCAAAGGCGCATTTCGTGAGCACCCTGGACGATATCGCCTGGATCCTGAACCTGCGGGGAAGCGATGTGGACTTCAATCCCGTCTTTGTTGCCTATCTTCTGATCGAGAGGAAGCGGGCACGACTGTACTCTGCCATTACCCGCTTCTCACCGGAAGCGCTGCAGCAGCTCGGGGAGGCAGGCGTCACGGTGCACCCCTATCGGCGGGCGCTGGAAGACCTGACGACACTGGAAGGAGACCAGGGTCCGATTCTGCTGGACCCGGAGCGAACGAGCTGGGCGGTGGGCCAGGCAACGGCAAACGCAACGGTTTTCCAGGCAGTACAGCCCTCAACGACGATGAAAGCGTGCAAGCACGAGACGGAACTCCACCACCTGCGGGAGGTGATGGTCCGGGACGGGGTGGTTCTGGCGCGGTTTCTCTCGTGGCTGGATGATTTGGCCAGCGACCCCCGTGAGCTTGAGAAGCACACCGAGCTGACCCTGACGCGGCGCCTCCAGGAGCTGCGCAGTGAAGACTCGCGATACGTCAGCGAAAGCTTCGACGCGATCTCCGGGCTGGCCGGCAACGGCGCGATCATCCACTACCGGGTGACCCCCGAGACGGCGGCAACCATGTCTGCCCCGGCGGTATACCTGCTGGACTGCGGCGGGCAGTACCAGGACGGTACAACCGATATAACTCGAACAATCGCCCTGGGAGATCCAACCGGGGACACCCTGGCTGCAGAGCATCCCCGGGTGCGGGAGGACTTTACCCGCGTCCTGAAGGGACACATCGCCCTGGCGATGCTCCACTTTCCCGAGGGCGCGTCGGGGCGGGAGCTCGACACGGTGGCGCGACTGCCCCTGTGGGAGGCCCAGCGCAACTACGCCCACGGCACGGGACACGGGGTGGGGTACTTTCTCAATGTCCACGAGGGGCCTCAGCGGATCGCACCGGCCGGGACAGACTACCCCCTGGAGCCGGGGATGGTCATCTCCAACGAGCCCGGTCTCTACCGCAGCGGCCGGTACGGCATTCGTATTGAAAACCTTGTGGCTGTGACGGCCCCCGTAGGGATGGATGCCAACGAGGGCGAGTTCGGGCGTTTTCTCTCATTCGAGACCCTTTCCCTCTGCCCCATCGATCGCCGCCTGATCCACCGGGACCTGCTCACTCCTTCGGAACAGCAGTGGGTGGACCGCTATCATCAGCGGGTCAGGGAGTCGCTGCGGAAGTACCTCTCGCCGGAGGAGCAGGGCTGGCTTGACGCGGCAACGGCACCTCTGGACCCCACAGACAGCTGATCAGTTACTCAAGCGGGAGAGATCCAGGACAGCGGGAAACTCCGGCGGCGGCGCGAGGGTGCGAATCCGGCCGGGGTTGAGCCCCAGAAAGAACTCGAAGGGCTGAACGAACGCAGAAAGAACGTCGCATACCCCGTCGAACTCCCCGGGAATGAGCGCAAAGAGGGTATAGCGGGGTCGCAGGAGGCGGTACACCCGCTGATCGTGCCGGGGCACCGACTCAACCCTGCCTACTCCGCAGAGAAGTTCCTGCCAGGTTGATCCGTCGGGGAGTACCGAGGGTACGTCCGGGTCATCGGCAGTGACGAAGAGGCGGAAGGTGATCGCGTCGCGAAAGAGGTAGGAGGCTTCAGCGTGGCGCATCGTGTTGGCCGGCAGGACAGGCACCCCGGTTGCAACCCGGGGCTGGCTCTGCAGGAACGCGGAACTCTCCACGTTTTGCGCCGTCTCCTGGGCGGACAGGGGCGCCGCAGTAGCCACCAGGAGCAGCAACAGCGTCGCGATCCCTGCCGGGTGCCTCAGAGGCGTCATGGCGCTCACTCCACTGTGACGCTCTTGGCGAGGTTTCGGGGCTGGTCCACGTTACACCCCCGCTCCAGGGCGCAGTAATACGCGAAGAGCTGGGTTGGCACCGCCATGAGAAAGGGGTACATCAGCTCCATCGCCGGGGGCACGAAGTAGACGTCGTCGGCGATGGAGGCAACCTCTTTGTCGCCCTCTACCGCCAGGGCGATAACCGGCCCGCTGCGTGCCTTCACTTCCTTCATGTTGTTGATCACCTTGTCCCGCAGTCCGTCGTCGGTGACGATGAAGAAGGAAGGGGTCTCTTCGTTGATCAGCGCGATGGGGCCGTGTTTGATCTCGGCGGCGCTGTACCCCTCGGCGTGGATGTAGCTCACTTCTTTCAGCTTCAGCGCCGCCTCCAGCGCTACCGGGTAGTTGATGCCCCGCCCCAGGAAGAGGAAGTTCTCGTGGCGACTGTACTTGCGGGCCATCTCCTGCAACGGGGCTTTGTTGGCCAGGATCTGCTCGATCTGGGCAGGCACCGCCTCAAGGGCGCGGACAAACTGACGGCCGGCGTCGTGGGAGAGGTCGCGCATGCGCCCCATGATAAGCGCGAAGAGGTAGAACGCGGTGAGCTGGCTGGTAAACGCCTTGGTGGAGGCCACGGCGATCTCCGGGCCGGAGTGGATGTAGACGCCGCCGTCGGACTCCCGGGGGATGGTGGACCCCACAACGTTGCAGATTCCCAGGACGCGGCCGCCCTTGCGCTGGATCTCGCGCATCGCGTAGAGGGTGTCTGCGGTCTCGCCTGACTGGCTGACGGCGAAGTAGAGGCTGTTGCGCTCCACGATGGGGTTTCGATAGCGCAGCTCGCTGGCCAGCTCCGCCGTTGCGGGAATGCGGGCCAGCGTCTCCAGGACGTAGCCGGCGACCATCCCGGCGTGGTAGCTGGTACCGGCAGCGAGGATCTTGATGCGGTTGATGTCCAGAAGCTCCCGATTGCTCAGGTTGAGCCCACCCAGGTGTCCGGTGTTGTACTCGTGGTCAATCCGGCCGGAGAGGGCCCGGCGGATCGCTTCGGGCTGATCGTGAATCTCTTTGGCCATGAAGTGGGTGTACCCGGCCTTCTCGATCTCCTCCAGCTCCCAGTTGACGTGGTCTACCTGCTTGTCTATGACCTGATTGCGCAGGTTGGTGGTGGTATAGGTGTCTGCGGTGAAGGAGACGACCTCTCCGTCCTCCAGGTAGACCACCTGCCGGGTGTGAGCGATGATCGCAGTGACATCGCTGGCCAGGAACATCTCACCCTCGCCGATTCCCAGCACCAGGGGGGAGCCGTTGCGCGCTCCCACCAGGCGACCCGGTTCCGCTGCGTGCATCGCCACGATCCCGTAGGTGCCCTTGATCAGCAACACCGTCTCCTTCACCGCCGCCTCAAGGTCTCCCTTGTAGAACGAGGCAACCAGATGGGCAATCACCTCGGAGTCCGTCTCGGAGCGGAAGGTGCACCCCTCCTTCTCCAGGCGGCTCTTGAGCTGCAGGTAGTTCTCGACGATGCCGTTGTGGACGATGGCGATCGCGCCGGAGGCGTCCATGTGGGGGTGGGCGTTGGCGTCAGTGACGCCGCCGTGGGTGGCCCAGCGGGTGTGCCCAATTCCTACCGTTCCAGGCACGTTGGGGGGAACGTGGCTGCGCAGATCAGCGATCTTGCCCGCCCGTTTGTACATGCTGAGGGTGCGATTGTGCTCAACGCTGATGCCGGCGGAGTCGTAACCCCGATATTCGAGGCGGCGAAGCCCCTCCACAAGTATAGGGGCGGCCACACGGGGCCCGGTATATCCGATGATTCCACACATAGGCTGAATGTATTCCTTTTTGTACTGTTTCTCAGTCTTTGGCGTCGGTAAGAGCGACCAGACGCGCTTTATTTTTCAGGCGCAGGGCGTTTTCGTTGAGCTCGAGAATTCCCTCGTGGACGAAGTTGTCAATCAGGTCGGTGATGATGTTGCGCGGGGCGTTAAGCTCCAGGGCGATCTCTTCAACGGCGCGGTCCATGGTGAGGGCGGCAGTGCCGCCGTCGCGCTCCATAAAGCGGTTATAGAGGTTCAGTGCCACCATGCTGCGCTGATTGCTGCGGACAAGGGTCTGGATCTGGCTGTTGGCGTTCTGCAGCCGTCGGGAGAGCTTGTCAATGATGCTCATGGCGATCTTGGTGTTCTTGGCGATCATCGCTTCAAATCCGGCACGATCAAAGGAGAGAATCTCCACCTGGCCAACGGCGATTGCCGTTGCCGACCTGGGGGTGTTGGAGACGATGGCCATCTCACCGAAAAACTCGCCCTTGCCGAGCTCCGCCAGCTTGTGCTCCCGACCGTCGATCTGTTTATGGATGCTCACCGAGCCGCTCTGGATGATGAACATCCGGTCACCGGGATCATTTTCACGAAAGATGACCTCGCCGTCCCGCAGGGTCTGTCCGTATTTGTCGAAGAGGGGATTATCTGACACAGCGAACCTCCGCTGTGCAGTATAACCCCCGGGAAGGGGGTTCGCAACAGTCGCGGCTCCTGGGAGGGCCGAAAACCGGGGACGATGAAAGCGGCAGCTCTCCCCGGGACGTTAAATAGAGTGAGGGGATGTTGCCCCGGGGAGGTGTTCAGTGGACGGGGTTGGTTTTCTGGTAGTTCGAACCGGGGCGCTGGCTGCCGTGGTGGCTGTGGCGCTGGGGGGGTGCAGCGCGATTCCTCAGCTGCCGGAGATGTACCGCGGCGACTGGGAGCCGGTGGTACTGGAGCGGGTTGCCCCGCAGGCCCCCCACCGCGTGGCCTTTCAGTTCAACAAGCCGGTGGAGGTGGTGCAGGTACTCTTTGATCCGGAGGTGACCGTTGAAAGCACTCATTGGGCAGACGGGATGCTGCAGATCGAGACGGAGGAACCTCTGCGGGCCGGGGCGGAGTACTGGGTCGACGCAATTCTGCGGGACGATTCGGGCAATATGGCTTCGATCCTGGTGAGTTTCTACGGGATCAACCCGCGGTTACCCGAGGTGATCATCAACGAGTTTGTCTGCCGGGGCTCGGGGAACAACCCTGATTTCGCGGAGCTGCGGGTCCTTGAGGCGGGCAACCTGGGGGGGATGACCCTCTACAACGGCAGCCCCTCCCACTGGACGACCCGGGTGATCATGCCGGAGATGGAGGTTCAGGCGGACGACTACGTGATTGTCCATTTTCGTCGGGAGTTCACCCCGGAGGAGATCACCGAGACCACAGACAAGGCCGAGAGCGGCGGGCTGCGAAGTCACCCCGATGCGTGGGACGTCTGGGCCCCGGAAGACGCAGGGCTGCCCACCACCAGCGGCGGCCTCACCTTGACGGCCTATCCCGACGGACCCCTTCTGGACGCGGTACTGTGGAGTGACCGCAGCTACGACGCCACCAGCGATCGACGGGGGTTCGGAACGGTGGCGCAGATGAACATTTTTGAAGAGGTGGTGGCGCTGGGGGGGTGGCAGATCGCCGGGGCGTATGTGGTTCCCGATGATGGCGTGGATCCCTCCAGCAGCACTGCCACGCGGTCGATCAACCGCAGCAGCCTGGGAACGGATACGGACAACCGGGAGGACTGGCACATCACCCCCACCCGCGGGGCAACCCCGGGCACGGTCAACAGCGACGAGGTGTACGTGCCGTGAGAGGGTACGCCCCGTGAGGGTCAGGAGAGGTGTGGCGTGACCAGCTGCAGAAACGTCTCTTTGGGCGCGGCGCCGATCTGCTGATCCACCACTTTTCCGCCCTTGAAGAGCAGTACCGCCGGGATGCTGACAACGTTGTGCTCAGAGGCCAGGCTGGACTGGTCGTCCACGTTGATCCGCGCCACCACCACCTTACCTTCCAGCTCCCCGGCGAGGTCCTGCAACACCGGCTCTATCATGCGGCAGGGCATGCACCAGTCCGCCCAGAAATCCACCAGGACGGGAAGATCCGCGTCGAGGACCTGCTCCTGAAAACTCTCTTGCGTTACGTCGATTACCATACGGTGAGAGTACGTTACCCCGGCACCTGCGTCAATTGTCGCGTCAGCTCCAGGACGCTCTGGTAGGGGTCCTGATCACGCTGCTCAGCCTCCAGAACGGCGCGGACGTAGGCCGATCCAATCACCGCAGCGTGAGCGTGGGCGGTCACCGCCTGTACCTGCTCGGCGGTAGAGATGCCGAATCCCGCGAGGACCCGGGCGCCCTGGCTGCCGAGCTCGCTGATGAAGGAGATGTTCTCCTCACCGATGGTGGTATGCGTGCCGGTAATGCCCCGACGCAGGGACGCGTAGATGTAGCGGCTGCGGGTACGGTGAACCAGGGCGATCCGATCCGGCGAGGCCCCCAGGGCGATTACCGGCAGGATGTTCACTCCGTAGCGCTCTCCGGCAGCGAAGAGCCCCTCGTCGGAGTCGATGGGGAGGTCCGGAACGATCAGCCCCTCAACACCGTGTTCCGCCGCGGCGGCGACAAAGCGATCCACCCCCCGGGCGTAAACCAGCCCGGCGTAGCTCATCAGGAAGACCGGCGCCGAGAGGGTGGCCACAAACTCCCACCCCCGGTCCACGGTAAACCCCTGGGTCAGGGCGCGGGCGGTGGCTCCCTGGATCGCCGGGCCGTCGGCGGTGGGGTCGCTGTAGGGAAACTGGACCTCGATATAAGCGGCACCTCCGTCGTGAAGGGCAGCGGCAACGCGGCGGGAGCGCTCCAGGTCGGGAAAGAAGGGGATCATGTGGGCCATTACGTTCATTGTTCTGCCTCGCTCAACAGGTACTCCCGCCAGGGGCCGGGGGTCAGCTCCCGGGCGGTGATAAAGAGGTCCTTATCGCCGCGACCGCTCATGTTCACCACCACCACCTGGTCCGGCGGGAGGGACCGGGCCAGCTGCATCGCCTGGTAGCCGCCGTGAGCGGACTCCAGGGCAAAGACCACCCCCTCGTTGCGGGCGAAGAACTGCACCGCCTCCAGGGCCTGGCGATCGGTGGCGCGGAGGTACTCCACCCTCCCGCTGGCTCCCAGCGACGCCAGTTGGGGGCCGATGCCGGGGTAGTCCAGCCCGGCGGAGACGGAATGGGTCTCCTGTACCTGTCCGTCGTCATCCAGGAGGAAGAGGGACTTGTACCCCTGGACGATGCCGGTGCGGCCCAGACCGTTCATCCGCGCGGCGTGCTCGCCGGTGAGGGAGCCCCGGCCACCAGCTTCCACACCAACCAGCCGCGGCGCTGACCGCTCCAGCCAGGGGGAGAAAAACCCGATCGCGTTGGAACCGCCGCCCACGCACGCTACCAGCACCGTTGGGGTGATCCCCCGTCCCTGAAGCTGCGCTTCCACCTCTTTACCCACCACGGACTGAAACTCCCGCACCATGTCCGGGTACGGCGAGGGGCCCAGGGCGGAGCCGATGATGTAGTGGGTGGTATCGCAGCTGGCGGCCCAGTCCCGCAGCGCCTCGTTCACCGCGTCCTTGAGGGTGCGGGCTCCGGAGGTCACCGGCACCACGGTGGCCCCGAAGAGCTCCATCATGAAGACGTTGGGGCGCTGCCGGGCGATATCAACCTCGCCCATGTAGATGGTGCACTCAAGGCCCAGCTTGGCGCAGATCGCCGCGGTGGCCAGCCCGTGCTGCCCGGCACCGGTCTCGGCGATGATGCGGTGTTTTCCCAGGCGCTGCGCCAGCAGCGCCTGTCCCACCGCGTTGTTGATCTTGTGGGCGCCGGTGTTGGCCAGCCCCTCCAGTTTGATGTAGAGCTGCGCCCCACCCAGGGCGGCGGTGCTGTTGGCGGCGTAGAGCAGCGGGGTGGGCCGGCCGATGAACTCGTCCCGGAGCTGCCCCAGGGCGGCCCAGAACTCGCTATCCCGGACCGCCTCGTTGAACCCCTGATCCAGTTCATCCAGGGGCCCCCGCAGAACCTCGGCGACGTAGCGGCCTCCGAATTCACCAAAATATCCGTTCATCCGTCTTTCTCCTCCATCGACTCTGTAGGCAGCGCTGCGAAGAACGCCTTCAGCAGGGCGGGGTCTTTCCTTCCAGGGGCGCTCTCCAGGCGGCTGGAGGCGTCGATCAGCTCGGGGTTCCACCGCCGGACCACCGCAGCAACGTTGTCCGGGGCCAGCCCGCCGGCCAACCACAACCCGGTCTGACTGCGGGCGGCCAACTCATCAATCACAGCCTGCACCACTTCCCCGGAAACGGGAAGTCCCGTTCCCCCGGCAAGATCCGGGTGAAAGGCGTCAATGAGCATCCGGGGACCTCGATTTTCGGCCACAGCGGCGACGGCCCGGGCGGGATCGGCGGGACGGCACGCTTTGTACCAGGGCCACCCGAAGGTGGGGGCGAGGTGTGGCGGCGCGTCGCCGTGGAGCTGCAGCGCCCCCAGGTGGCCCTCCGCCAGGTCGCTTTGGGCGCGCTGGAGCAGTTCTGTCCGCTCGGTCCCCGTTTCGCCAGGGTCTGCCGGTTCCACCACCACCCCCACAAGGGGCACGGCGATCTCCGGCGGGATCCGACGGCGCAGCTCCTGTGCGAGCCCCGGGGGGGCCTGCCGGGGTGAGGGGGCGTAGATCAGCCCAAGCAGGTCCGCCCCCAGCTCCAGAGCGCGCAGCGCGTCGTCAGCGCTGGTAATGCCGCAGATTTTCACCAGGGGGCGCGCGGTGTTGGCGCGCCCGGTGGTGCCGCGCCCGACGGACTGGCGGTAGCTCTGGCGGCGCCGGGCCAGGTGCACCCAGAACGGCACCGTGCCGGTTGTGGATTCCGCTGCGACCGGGTTCCGCGAGCCATCTGCACCAGCCATAACCGCCAGGATCTCCGGAATCCGCCGGGGCTCCTTGACCACCGCCTCTCCTACCAGCAGCGAATCAAAGCGACCCTGCCGGGCCAGGCGCGCCTCATCGGCGCCGAAAACCCCCGACTCGAAGACCACCGTTGCGGGCCAGTCGATTCGTGCCCGCAGCGCAAGGGGGGTCAGCAGGTCCACGGTGAAGGTGCGCAGGTCCCGGGCGTTGATCCCCACCAGCGGCGGCGCCAGAGCCCGTATGCTCTCCAGCTCCGCCAGGGTGTGCACCTCAACCAGCGCCGCCAGCCCGCGCTCTGTGGCAGCGCGGTGCAACCGCTGCAGCTCCGCAGGCTCCAGAATAGCCGCGATCAGCAGGACTGCGTCGGCTCCCGCCCGCCAGGCGATCTCCAGGTCTTCCTCGGTCAGCAGAAAATCCTTCCGGAGAACAGCCACGGCAGGGAAGGCGTGACGTACCGCCACAAGGTCGGCAAGGGAGCCGGAGAAGTGATCCTGTTCGGTGAGGACGCTCACCGCCTGCGCCCCGGCCTCGGTGTATCTGCGGCTCTGGGTCACCGGATCCAACCCCTCGGCGATATCCCCCCGGGAAGGGCTGCGCCGCTTTATTTCGCACACCAGGGGCCCCGGGAAGGGCCGGATCTGCGCCCCTCCCAGCCGCTCCCCCGGAGGCAGCACCAGCCCCTGGGCAGCGCCGTCACCAGCTCCGCTGCCGGCAAGACGCTCCCGCCGGCGGGCGACGATGCGCCTGAGCACGTCCGGGGTATCCCGCCGGTGGGAGGTCATCAGGAAGTCGCCTCGATGACGCTGAGGAGCGTCCGGGTTGTCCGCCCCTCTTCCAGCGCCCGCATAGCCTGCTCCACCCCGTCCTGGATCGTTTGGACCAGGCCGTAGATCTTCAGGGCCGCCGCGGCATTCAACACCACCGCGTCGTGCAAAGCCGCCAGGGGCGCGTTGACAATCCCCTCCGGGCCAAGGCCGTTGTCGCCGTCCAGAAGAAGTCGGGCCACCGCGGCGTTCTCCTCGGCGCTGCCACCGCGCATCGCACTGGCGGAGTGCATCCGCAGTCCGTAGTTGTCCGGTTGTACCATGAAGTCGTCAAACTCGGCGCGTTCCAGCCGCTGATCCGGGTCCTCCTCGTCGCGGCCGGGCCCGGAGAAGGAGATCACCCGGGTGGGAGCGCAAACGCTGATCTCGTCCTGTCCGTCCAGGCCGTGGACCACCATTCCCCGGCGGATTCCCAGGCGCACCGCCGCTTCGGCGACAACCTGCATGTACTTCTCCGAGAAGACGCCGATGAGCTGATACTCCGCCCCGGCGGGGTTCACCAGCGGCCCCAGGAGGTTCATGATCGACTTGATCCCCAGCTGCCGCCGGGCAGGCCCGGCAAAACGCATCGCCCCGTGGTACAACGGCGCGAAGAGAAAGGCAAAGTTGGCCGTATTCAGCGACGTCGCCGCCTGCTCCGGGGTGATCTCGATGCCGATCCCCAGGGCGCGATAGAAATCGGCGCTGCCGCTGCGGCTGCTGATGGCGCGGTTGCCGTGCTTTGCCACCACCGCCCCGCAGGACGCCGCCACCAGCGCGGTGAGGGAGGATATGTTGAACGTCCCCAACCCGTCTCCACCGGTGCCACATGTGTCCAGCAGAGGCTTGTGCAGGGACTGCTCCACCGTCAGGGGAACCCGCTTGCGCTGCAGCACCTGGGCACACCCGGCGATCTCCCGGGAGGTAATTCCCTTGGCGTTGAGGGCCACCAGAAAGCCAGCGATCTGGGCGTCGGTGAGGTTACCGTCGGTCAGCTCTTCCATGAATCCGGCGGCCTCTTCCTGGGAGAGGGAGTTTCCGTCGATCAGACGCTCCAGCCAGATCCGCGGCTGGAACGGCTCCCGCCGGTAGTTGAGAAAGTTGGCCAGCAGCTTCATCCCCTCTTCGCTGCCGATGGACTCGGGGTGGAACTGCACCCCTTCAATCGGCAGGGTGCGGTGACGCAGCCCCATGATCTCACCGTCGCCGGAGCGGGCGGTAATCTCCAGCTCCGCAGGCAGGGTCTCCTCGCTCACCGCCAGGGAGTGGTAGCGGACAAATTCCGTGGGGGAATCGATGGAGCGGAAGAGCCCCTTCCCGTCCACGGTGATGCGGTCGGTCTTTCCGTGGACGATCTGCCTGGCGCTGACAATATCCCCGCCAAAGGCTTCGCCGATCGCCTGATGGCCCAGACAGACACCCAGGATCGGAACCTCTTCGGAAAACCGGCGAATCACCTCCACGGAGATCCCCGCATCAGCGGGCCGTCCCGGCCCCGGAGAGATGACGATGCGGGAGGGGTTCATCGCCCGGACATCTTCCAGGGAGATCGCGTCGTTTCTCACCACCCGCACCTCCTCGCTGGTGAGCTGAGAGAGGTACTGAAAGAGGTTATGGGTGAAGGAATCGTAATTGTCGATCAGGAGTATCACAGCTCCACCTCCATCCCCACCGCCCGGAGAAGGGCGGAGAGTTTTTCATTGGTCTCGACGTATTCGCGCTCGGGTTTGGAGTCGTAGACTATTCCGGCGCCCGCTTGCAGGATCAGCTCGTCCCGGATCCGCAGCCCGGCGCGAATGGTGATGCAGCTGTCCAGGTTGCCCCCCGGCTCGACGTAGGCCACCACCCCGGCGTAGAACCCCCGTGGCAGCGCCTCGATGGCGCTGAGGGTCTCCATCGCCTGAATCTTGGGGGCTCCGCTCACCGTCCCTGCGGGGAAGGTAGCCCGGAGCGCGTCGATGCCGGTCTTGCCCTCGGCCAGGCGCCCCTCTACCTGACTTACGATGTGCATCACCCGGGAGTAACGCTCGATGGCGTGATAGTCCGTCACCTTTACCGACCCGGGTTCGCACACTCGTCCCAGATCGTTCCGGGCCAGGTCCACCAGCATCAGGTGCTCTGCCAGCTCCTTTCCATCAGCCAGCAGCTCTTTCTCCAGCGCCAGGTCCTCCTGAGGGGTATTACCCCGCCGGCGCGTTCCAGCGATGGGGCGCATGGTGGCGCTGCCCTCCTTTACCCGGACGTGCATCTCCGGTGAGGCAGCAAAGAGCTGGAAGTCATCGAAGTCCAGGTACACCAGGTACGGCGCCGGGTTGGCCGAGCGCAGCCGCCGGTACGCCTCAAGGGCGGGCATCTCGGTGCGGATACGCTGCCGCCGGGAAAGCACCCCCTGCAACAGGTTGCCCTCCACGATCTCGTTCTTGATCTTGCGTACGCCCTGCTCAAACCGCTCCCGGTCGGTGGGGTCGTACACCGCCTCCACGGGGTAGTTCTGTCCCGCCCCCTGGAGGTAGTTGAAGTTGAGATCGTGGATCTGCTCCTCGGTCTGGCGCAGCGCCGCCTCGAGGTCGATGGATCGTTCGCGATAGTTGAGGCCGATGAGGTACAAAAGGTCGCTGTAGTGGTCAAAGATGATCAGTACGTGGCCGAAGAGAAACATCGCCTCGGGGATACCCACCGGATCGGGGTGTGAGGCCAGGTTCACTGTGTCGCAGCGCCGGGCAAACTCCCACCCCAGGTAGCCGATCCCCCCGGCGGGAAAGGGAAAGTCCTGCTTTGGCGCCTGGTGCTGGTCGGCGAAGTAGGTCAGGACGTCCAGGATGTCCCGGGCACGGCTTTTGATCCGATATCGCCGGTCTCCGTCGTCAAAATAGACACCGCTGTCGCGCTGGAAGACCCTGAACGCCTCGCGCACCACCAGGAGTGAGTACCGGGCCCGGCCGCCGTCGAAGGTGGCCGACTCCAGGACCGCCTTCACCTTGAGCTTCCGCGCCAGCGCGTAGGGGGTAAAACGTTCTCCCGAGAGAACCTTGATGAAGGTGGACTTGCCGGCGCCGTTGGCACCGATCACACCGTAGCAGTTTCCTGGCGTGAACTTGATGTTGACGTCCCGGAAAAGGACACGGTTTCCAAATGAAAGGGTGATATCGTTGGCACTGATCATTGCGTGAATTCCTTGTTATGTGGCGGGCGAC
>SKHA01000146.1 GCA_007117185.1 Spirochaeta sp.
CCACCAGCACCAACACCTTCACCGTCCGGATCCCGGCGGACCAGTTTGTGCGACGCGGCACCTACAACGACGAGATCGTTGTGTCCCTGTACCAGGGCCAGGCCAACCAGCCCGCTCAGGCTGTCCTGATCGGGCAGCAGTCGGTGAGTCTCACCTCGGTGACTCCCACAGTCGCCCAGATCGCCCTGGACGGGCAGGGGCAGACTACCCTGGACTTCGGCTTCCTCACCGCCGGAACGGTACGGGAGGCGGAGCTGTTCTTTCGCACCAACGCAGCGTACCGCATCGACGCCACCAGCGAGCACGGCGGGGTGCTGCAGAATGTCTTCCAGAGCGGGGGCAACCCGGTTCCGTACCAGCTGCGGGTGGACGGGTCCCTGGTTGACCTGACTTCTCCGGCGCTGATAACGCTGGGGCTGACGGTAGCCGGATCCAGTACCACCTGGGAGACGATACCCCTGTCGGTAACGATCGGTCCCGTTTCAGGGGTGCTCCCCGGTCTCTTTCAGGACGTGATCACCTTCACCATCTCTAATTTCTGATCGAAACTGTAATAAATTACCAAGTGTTTTTATTGCTCGCTCCAACGTGATTTATCGTGAATTAAGTTGCAATAAAACCAATCCACCGCTATACTGCTTCCGGTAACAAGATGAGTGGTAACGATCAGCAATGTCGAGTGGTGAGCCGCCAGGGAGTGGTAACCGCTTGTGACGATAGATTTGTGGATGTGCAGATTCTGCAACCCGGTGCGTGTGCCTCCTGCCATATCAAGGCGCTCTGCTCCGCCGGGGAGTCTGCGGTCAAGACCGTTCGGGCACCGCAGGATGGCTCGTTGCGCCCGGGAATGTCCGTCATCCTCTCCATGGAAGAGCGGATGGGGTGGCTGGGTGTCCTGGTGGGCTTTGTGCTGCCACTGATCCTGATGGTGGCGGTGCTCTTCCTGGTCCGCGCCAGGGTTGCCCGTGAGGAGATCGCCGGGTTGACGGCGTTGCTCTCCCTTGTTCCGTACTACATTGCGGTTCACGCCGCGCGGGACCACTTTGCGCGGATCGTTCACTTTACCGTTCAGAAGGAAGGTATCTCGTGAGTCAGATCATTCTATTTTCCGTCCTCACCCTTGGATCGGTGGCGGCGGTGTTTGCCACCATTCTGTATGTAATTGCCCAGCGTTTCGCTGTGGAAGAAGACCCCCGGCTCAGCGAGGTGGCCGAGATGCTTCCAGGGATCAACTGCGGCGCCTGCGGGTTTCCCGGTTGTCCTGGAATGGCCCAGGCGCTGGTTGAAGGCGCTGACCAGGGGGACATATCGCACCTGAACTGCCCTCCCGGGGGCACCGAGGTGATGGCTACCATCGGTGGCTACTTCGGACTTGAGACCGGATCAGCCAAGGAAACGGTGGCGGTACTGCGCTGCGGCGGATCCTGTGAACATGCCCCCGCCAGGAGCGAGTACGACGGGCCCCGCAGCTGTGTAATCGCCCACGGCACCTTCGCCGGGGAGAGCGGTTGTCCCTTTGGGTGTCTTGGACACGGTGACTGTGAGGTGGTATGTCCCTTCGACGCGATCACCATGAACAGCGAGACGGGGTTGCCCGAGGTAGACCAGCAGCTGTGTACCAGCTGCGGCGCCTGTGTTCGCGCCTGCCCCCGAAAACTCTTCCAGATTCGCCCGGTAGGCCGTCGGGACCGTCGGGTATGGATCAACTGCCGCAGTACCGAGCCGGCTGTGCTGGCCCGGAAGAACTGCGCCGTCGCCTGCATCGCTTGCGGCAAGTGCAAAACCACCTGCGACTCCATCGTCCAGGCGATCACCATTGAGAACAACCTCGCCTATATCGACCACGACAAGTGCATATCCTGCGGAAAGTGCGTCACCGTTTGTCCCACCAAAGCGATCGCCGCGACCTTTGAGCCACCGCAACCGAAACCAAAACCCGCTGCCGCTGAACCGGCAGCCACTTGAGCCACCGGAGGAGCGCAGATGCAGAAACTCAAGACCTTTTCCATCGGTGGGGTCCACCCGCCGGAAAACAAACTGACAGACCATATGGCGATCCGCGACCTGCCCCCGCCGCCGCAGGTGGCGATTCCGGTGAGCCAGCACATCGGCAAGCCCGGACAACTTCAGGTTGAACGCGGAACCACCGTACGGGTGGGAACCCTGCTGGCAAAAGCAGACGGGTTTATCTCCGCGGCGGTCCATTCATCCGTCTCCGGTACAGTCAAGAAGATCGATTCGGTCATCGATTCTCAGGGGCACCGCCGCCAGGCGGTGATCATCGCCGTGGAAGGTGACGAGTGGGAGGAGGGGATCGATACCTCTCCCGAACTGCTGGAGGATATCTCCCTGGACCGCGGAGCGATCGTTACCCGAATCGCCGAGGCGGGGATCGTTGGCGCCGGGGGCGCAACCTTTCCCACGGCGGTAAAGTTCAGTATCCCCGAAGGGCGGACCATCGACACCCTGATCATCAACGGAGTGGAGTGCGAACCCTACCTGACCGCGGATCACCGGCTGATGCTTGAGAACGCGGATGAGCTGATCGTGGGCACACGGCTGCTGATGCAGGCTGCCGGAGTTGCCCGGGCGTTCATCGGGATAGAGTCAAACAAGCCCGACGCGATTGAGTTGCTTCAGGAGCGGATTCGCCTGAAGGCAGGGGAGGGCAAAATACCCGAGGGGTTCATCTCCGTCCTGGCCCTTCAGCAGCGGTACCCTCAAGGGGGTGAGAAACAACTCATTCAGGCGGCTACCGGGCGGGAGGTTCCCAGCGGCAAGTTGCCCCTGGACGTTCACTGTGTTGTCAGCAACGTCAGCACGACCATCGCCGTCTACCAGGCGATGCAGAAAAATCGCCCCTTTGTAGACCGCATCGTCACCGTCACCGGCAAGGCTTTGGTGGCCGCCGGCGGGGGAGCAAACCTGCGGGTGCGCATCGGTACCCCCCTGGGTGCGGTGATCGAGGCCGCCGGCGGCGTTCCCGACGGTACCGGTAAGATCATCATGGGCGGGCCCATGACCGGGCGTTCTGTTACCAGCCTTGAGGTACCCATCACCAAAGGTTCCGGCGGGGTGATCATGATCGACCGCAGCGAAGCACGGCGCTACGCCGTGGGGCACTGCATCCGCTGTTCCCGCTGCGTCGGCGGCTGCCCCATGGGGCTGGAGCCGTACCTCCTGGAGAAGCTGGTGCAGAAGGAACGCTACGAAGAGGCGGAGGCCCTGAGCATCATGGACTGTATTGAATGCGGCAGTTGCAGTTACTCCTGCCCCGCCAACCGGCCGCTCCTGGACTGGATCCGGTTGGGCAAGGGCAAGGTAGGAGAGCTGCGGCGCGCACGAATGAGAGGCACAACGTGAGTACAGAACACCTTATTGTGGCGCTTCCGCCGCACGAGCGCAGCAGCGTCTCGATCTCCCGGATCATGTGGGCAGTTGTGCTGGCCCTCGTACCGACAACTGTCGCCGGGGTGTTTTTCTACGGGATCCGCCCGCTGGTTCTGACCCTGGTGGCCGTCGCCTTTGCCGTGGCGGTGGAACACCTTGTGGTGCGGTATCTCTTCCGTCGGGAAACCACCTCCATCACCGACGGCTCGGCGGTGGTGACGGGGATGCTCCTGGCGTTCAACGTTCCGGCATCCCTGCCATTCTGGCAGATCGCCCTGGGGGCGGTGGTTGCGGTGGGGGTGGGCAAGATGGCCTTTGGCGGGATCGGCAACAACCCGTTCAACCCCGCGCTGGTAGGCCGGGCGTTCCTGCTGATCAGCTTTCCCGTGGATATGACCACCTGGCCGGTACCCGGGGCGGCGCGACTCAGCCTGGACCTCTCCGCCGTTACCGGAGCCACCCCGCTGGCGCTGGTGAAGGATGTGGGTTCCGCCGGGCTTGGGCAGGTTGATCTGCCGTCGTACCTGGACCTTTTTCTGGGCAACATCGGCGGGTGTATCGGCGAGGCCAGCGCTCTGGCGGTTATCATTGGCGGGCTCTTTCTGGTCTGGCGGGGTTTTATCCCGTGGCAGTTGCCCCTGGTCTACCTGGCCGGGCTGGCGGTGGTGACCGGCGTGGCCTGGGTGGTAAACCCGGGCATCTACGTTGACCCGCTCTACCACGTCCTGGCGGGCGGGGCGATGCTGGCGGCGTGGTTTATGGTCACCGATATGACCACCTCGCCGATGTCGCTGACCGGCCGGATCGTCTTCGCCGGCAGCGCCGGGGTGCTCACCGGAGTCATCCGCCTCTTCGGGGGATTTCCCGAGGGGGCAAGCTACTCCATTCTGATCATGAACGCCCTCGTTCCGGTGATCGACCGCCACATCAGACCGCGCACCTTCGGGCACGGCAAGAGTGGAGGTGCGGCATGAAAAAGCTGGAGTCAACACTGCCCAACATGTTCATTGTCCTGACGCTGATCGCCCTCATCTCCGCGGCGGCCCTGGGGGCAACCTACGGGGTGACCGAGCCGATTCTGGCGGAGCAAGCGCGACAGCGGCGGATACAGGCGGTGTCCGAGGTAGTACCGGCGTTTGATAACCAGCCCACCGACGAAGCGATCACCCCACCTGACAATCCGTCGGTGCAACTCTTTCCGGCGCGCCGGGCAGGAGAAGCCGTCGGAGCGGCGGTGCAGATCTCCACCGGCGCCGGCTACGGCGGCACCATCGAACTGATGGTGGGGTTCGGCAGCGACGGTACCGTCACCGGGTTGTCGGTGCTGCGGCACCAGGAGACCCCCGGTCTGGGGGCCCGGATCACCCAGGAGGGGTTCCGCAGCCAGTTCGTGGGGCAGGCTCCGGCGGATGAACTGCAGATCGACGGGATCACCGCTGCCACCATCAGTTCACAAGCGGTGATCGCCGCAGTGGAGCGGGCGTGGCAGATCCTGGAATCAACGGGAGGTATCCGATGAGCAGCGTTACCCTGACCAGAGAGTTCACCAAGGGATTCCTCCGGGAAAACCCCGTCTTCGTTCTCCTGCTGGGAATGTGTCCCACCCTGGGCGTTACCTCCAGTGCGATCAACGGCCTCGGTATGGGGCTGGCTACCACGGCGGTACTGCTGGGAAGCAATATCGTCATCGCTGTGGTGAAAGACCTGATTCCCGACAAGGTGCGTATCCCTGCGTTCATCGTGATCATCGCCAGCTTCGTCACCATCATCGACCTCACCATGGCGGCGTTTCTGCCGCCACTGCACGAGCAGTTGGGACTGTTTATCCCCCTGATCGTGGTAAACTGCATCATCCTCGGCCGGGCCGAAGCGTTTGCCAGTCGCAATACCCTGGTGGCATCGGCGGTTGACGGTCTGGGAATGGGTCTTGGCTTCGCCTTTGCTCTGACTCTCCTGGGAGCGATCAGGGAGTTTCTTGGCGCCGGGGCGATCTTCGGGTTGCCGGTGCCGTTCCTTTTCGACAACCCGATCCTCATCTTCATCATGCCTCCGGGAGCGTTTATCGCTCTGGGATTTCTCATCGCTGTGGTGAACACCCTGCGCGAAAAGGCGGGAGCATAATATGGAATATCTGATCATCATTATCAGCGCCGTGCTGGTGAACAACATTGTCCTCTCCCAGTTCCTGGGGATCTGTCCCTTTCTGGGGGTCAGCTCCCGGGTGAGCACCGCCGTTGGCATGGGTGCTGCGGTGATCTTCGTGATGACCCTGGCAACGATCGCCACCTGGTTGATCCAGCATCTGATCCTGGTGCCTCTGGGCCTTGCTTTTCTGCAGACGGTGGCATTTATCCTGGTCATCGCCGGGCTTGTGCAGCTGGTGGAAATCGTCCTGAAAAAGGTGAGTCCCGCCCTGTACCAGGCGCTGGGAGTCTTTCTGCCCCTGATAACCACCAACTGCGCCATTCTTGGGGTGGCAATTCTGGTGGTAGGCCGGGAGTACAACCTGGCTCAGGGAGTGGTCTTCGCAATCGGCAGCTCCCTGGGTTTCCTGCTGGCGTTGTACATCTTTGCGGGTATCCGGGAGAAGATGGACCTTGTGGACATCCCCCGGGCGATGCGGGGTGCCCCGATCTCTCTGGTAACCGCGGGGCTGCTGGCGCTGGCTTTTGGAGGCTTCGCCGGGCTGGTATAGTCCCTTTGGGAACACCTGTCCTTTGATAGACGGTGTTTCACCCCCTGTGATACGATGCGCCTATGATCAAAGGTCGCGAGAATCCTCAGGATGTCAAGCTCGAGCAACGATTACAGTCGGTACATCATCGTATCGCGGTGATGAGCGGCAAAGGTGGTGTGGGCAAGTCCACCGTCAGCGTTAACCTCGCCTGGGCTCTTGCAGAACAGAAAATGACGGTGGGGCTCCTGGACACGGATATCCACGGCCCCAACCTCCCGCTCATGCTGGGGATTCAGGAGCAGCGCTTCACCGCCACCGGCGAGGATTCCCAGGAGATCGTCCCCGTACCGGTGGGGGACTACTTGAAGGTTGCCAGCGTGGGTAATATCGGCTACGACCCCGCCACCGCGCTGATCTGGCGCGGGCCAATGAAACTGGGGTTGATCAAGCAGTTTCTCTCAGACGTGGTCTGGGGGGCTCTGGACTACCTGGTTATCGACACCCCTCCGGGAACGGGTGACGAGGCGCTGCCCATCGGCCACTACATCAAGCCAATGACCGGTATCGTTATCGTCACCACTCCACAGGAGGTTGCCCTCCTGGATTCCCGCAAGAGCGTGGATTTCGCGATGAAGACGGGAATCCCGGTGATCGGAATTGTCGAGAACATGGCCGACGGTGAGTCCCTGAAGGTCTTCGGCAGCGGTGGCGGCGAAAAGGCAGCCACAGAGTTGCAGGTCCCCTTTCTGGGGCGCATCGCCCTGGACCCGCGGATGGTCACCGCCGGTGACGGCGGGCGGCCGTTTCTGCGGGACTTCAGCGAGAGCGAGTCAGGACGCCAGCTGGGGGCAATCGTTCAACGTATTGAAGAGTTTTGTGGAAAGGCGGGCAGCTGACAGTGCGCAAGCGTTTTACCCGGACCAGTGACGGTCGGACCGTTCAGACCGCTCTGGTCTACACCGCCAAAGAACACGGCATCGACCCGGCGCTGCTGGATCAGGACGCAGTCAAGGCGGTTCGGCGCCTCCAGCGTTACGACCACGAGGCGTACATCGTCGGTGGGGCCGTCCGGGACCTGTTACTGGGTAAGCAGCCAAAGGACTTCGACGTCTCTACGTCCGCCACCCCGGCGCAGATCAAGAAACTCTTCCGCAACAGCCGGATTATCGGCAAGCGATTCCGGCTGGTGCACCTGCTGTTCCGGGATAAAGTGATCGAGGTTTCCACCTTCCGCAGCCGGGAAGCGGAAGGTTTCAAGAATATCTATGGAACCATCGATGAGGACGTGCAGCGCCGGGACTTTTCGGCCAACGCGCTCTTCTACAACCCCCGGGACAACACCATCGTCGACTACGTACAGGGGGTCCAGGATATTCGCGACCGTGTTCTCAAGCCGGTGATCCCAATTGGTCGCATCTTTGTGGAAGACCCGGTACGGATCATCCGCGCAGCAAAGTATTCCGTAGCCGGAGGGTTGAAGATACCCTGGTTGCTGCGACGGCGGATGAAACGTGACCAGGCTCTCCTGGCGGATGTTCCCCACAGCCGCATGACCGAAGAGGTCTTCAAGATTCTGAACAGCGGTTATGCCGGGGGGATTTTTCAGTCTCTCCTGGCAAGCGGTGCGTTTCGTTCCATGATCCCGGCGATGGCCCGGCTGGCGGCGGAACGTCCCGAGTATCGTCGCAAACTACTGGACCGGCTGGGGATGCTGGACGAGCTGCGCCGCCAGAAGGGGCCCCTGGACCGGGCGATGCTGCTGGTCCATTTCTGCGGTGATTTTCTTCTGGAATACGGACCGTTTGCGGATCAGCAGCGCATTCCCTTCCGGGACGCCTGGACCGCGACCAAAGAGTTTTTGAGCCCGGTAACCCCGGCAAACCGAGAGGTTGAAGAGGCGATGCGAGAGATCTTCAGAAACAAGGGGCGCCTCCTGAGGGAGGAACCCCTGGATCCTGACGAAGAGCGGGACGGGCGGCGCCGGCGGCGCCGCCGTCACCCCCGGCGTCGGGTGCAGTCCGACTCAGCGTCAGCCGCGAATACGTAGCAGCAGATTCTCTGCCCGTTCCCGGTAACGGGGATCCGCGGCAATGGTGCTTTCCAGATACGCCAGGGCATCCTCGAAACGGTTGGCGGCGTAGGCGTTGACTCCCAGTGCAAAAAGGGTCACTGCCTGTTCTGCACCGTTATCCAGAGCCTGCTGATAGTAGAAGTCCGCCAGCCCGAAGTTGCCGCGGTCGTAGTTGATCAGCCCCAGAAAATAGTAGGGAACGTGGTTGTCGGTGCGCAGGTTTATTGCCTGGACAAATCCGCGTTCCGCTTCGTCCATGTCCCCGCTCTCGAAAGCGGCAACGGCGTGTTCAACCCAGCCGCGGAACGTGCGGCGTGCCCCGATGTAGTCCAGGAACTCTTCCTGCAGCGCGTCCTGGTTGACCCAGCGGAACGCGCGTCGGAATACCGCCTGATCGTTCTCTTCACGGGATGCCGTGGGAGAGAGCGCACTGATACTGTCCCAGAGAATGCGGTTTGTCTCCGGGCGGTCGGCGTTCAGCAGAAAGTTGACCATGCCCCACGCCTGGGGGTAGAACACGTCCACCATATGCCGCGCGTCATCCACCGACAGCCCCAGCATCTGGTCCAGGGGAATCGGGTTGATCCCGGGGGCCTCACCGCTGACGATCTCTTTCAGGGTGTCCAGCCACGCCAGGTTTTCCCGGAATACCGCCGCTCCGAAATCCTCATCGTAGACCGACGCCTCAAAATGGACGGCGAAACCCTCCCTGATCCACAACGGCGGGTTGGGAATGAACGTTCGCAGGAACTGAATAAAACTCTGGTGCATGTAGGACCGGCTCAGGTCCTCGGTAGTGGTGTGATACCCCACCAGCTCGCTCTTGGCGGGGTCGCCGTAATGCAGGTAGACAACACCGGGGCGTGTCTCGTTGATGAGCCGGCGGAGGTAACTGTCGTACCGGGATTTGTCCGCGAAGACCCGAACCCGCAACGGCGCCTCAACCTCGTCAACAGCAAAGCGAAACTGCCGGTTGTACAGCTCCATCATCGCTTCCATCAGATCCGCCACCTCTGCGGCGTGCGCCTCGCTCACCTCGGAGATAACCCGGTAATGATCGCTGACAACCTCCCAGGACTGAACCTGAGCTGTCACCGACGGGACCAGAAGAAGCACCATCACGCCGACAAGCGCTGTAAGAAACGTTCTCTTCATGCTCATTCCTCCATTCTATTGGCCGTCTGTTACATTATCAATGACAATGTTCAACTCGTCGATCATTATACCGGTAAATCGCTCCACATGTTCCACAATGTACTGCTGAAGGCTGTAAATACTGCCCTTGAGCTCCAGTCTGTAGGGTACCCGAACGTGAACGTCGATATGATACCCCCGATTATCCGAGCTGATACTGACCCGACAGACCGCTATTCCCGGGGACTGCTCGTCCACACAGTGCATGATCATCTGGGTGAGCGCCGCTTCGGAGATCGTGACCATCCCTTTGCTGCTGAAGGTTGGTCGGACCACCGTTTTCTCGTAGGTCTTGTCCGGACGGAGCAGCCCCAGCCCGCGGCGCCAGATCACCCGGATAGAGTCACTCATCACCCGGGGGTAATTACGGCGCACCTCGATTGAGGGCACCGGGATGACGTGACGACCGGAGACGTTGCGGTGGTTTATGGCGGTGCGGATCTCCTCTTCGGTGGCGATCTCCTCGATACGGATGATCCGCTTGGGCTCACGCAGCTGCAGGGCCGCGCAGATCTTGATGATCATCCGGTCAGAGGTGCCCAGAACGAGGATGCGCTTGAACCGGGAGCGCTCGATGGCCCGACGCACCTCCCGGCGGTGGGTCTTCTCGGTAAAGAGGGCGGTCCGGACCGCGGCCATGTAGGTGTCTTCTTTTTTAGCGGATTTTCCGGCGATGATTCGCTGATCCTCAATGAGCAGACCGTCATCTACCAGCAGGGTTATCCCGTACTTCTCCATCAGCAGGCGAGCGCGAAAACTTTTGCCGCTGCCGCTCTTGCCCACCAGAGCAAAGGTCTGGACACCCCGAAAGCGCCAGACCACCCGGGCGAGAAGTTTCTTCATAACTCGATTGTACCCGCTTCCGGCGCCTGCGTACACACGCCCTGAAACACCTCGGCCAGGCGGTGTCGGATGGGGGCGCCGTCACCGAAGTCCTGACGGATGCGCTGGAACTGCCCCGAAGGAAGGGGCGCGTTCCACTGGCGGCCGATTGCCGGCAGCGCCAGCGCCACGGCGTGGAGCAGGAACCCGGCGGTACCGCTGCCGCCGTAGCGGGTATCACCCCGCAGGGGATGACCGATGGCGGCGCAATGGGCGCGGATCTGGTGTCGTCGTCCCGTCTCGGGGACCGCCGCCACCAGAGTAGCCCGGCCGTTTCCGGTGGTGGCCAGGGGGGTGATCACCGTGGCGGCGGAACTCCCGGTGCGGTCCCGGTGGACAACCGCGGTCTGCTTGTTGCGGTCGTAGGAGAGGCGCAGGTCCACCTGGGTGGTCCGTGCCAGACGCCCTTCCACCACCGCCAGGTAGAGCTTGCAGCTGCGACGGGCGGCGATCTCCTCGGTGATCTGACGGGCTCCCTCGGTAGAAAGGGCAAAGAGCTGAACCCCGCTGGTCTCCCGGTCCAGGCGGTGTACCGGCCCGGGACGAAAACTGAGGCTCTCCTGCCACCACCCTGCGGTGGCGGCGATCTGGCGGATCACCTCGTCCAGGGCGCCCGTGCCGTGGGTGGCGATGCCGGAGGGCTTGTTCACCGCCAGACAGTCGTCGTCGCGAAAGAGAATCGGTATCACCTCACCACTGCGCATGTGGATCCCGTCTTCCCGCAGCTCCGCCAGGCGGGGCTGACGCCGCTGTTCTCCGGTGTTCTCCCAGGCAGGAACCGTTACGGTGTCCCCCTCGGCAACGCGCTGGTCGTTTGACCCGCGGCGATTGTTGACCAGTACCGCCCCGGTACGTACTGCCCGGGCCAGGGCTCCCGGAGGAACCAGGGGAAACGCCTTTCTCAGAAGTCTGTCCAGCCGTCGATCGTGGTCATCCCGGGCAACCCGCAGTGTTCGCATCAGTGGAGTGTAGTGTCTTCGCGCAGCCTTGACAAATGCCCGGACTGCGGTAAAACTCTTGTCGGTGCGAGGTCCGGCAGTGAATCAACTCTACGTGCTTGTTTCGAACAGGATCTTTCTATCCGGTCTGTTCGGCTGGTTGATCGCGCAGATCGCCAAAATGACAATAGATTACCTGAAGGGCAGAACCCACTCGTCCGGAGATGTGATCTCCACCCTCCTGTGGAAGACCGGTGGCATGCCATCCAGCCATTCCGCCCTGGTTACCAGCCTGGCCACCTCCATCGCCGTGTTTCACGGTGTCTCTTCAACCTTCTTTATTCTGGCACTCTTTTTTGGCGGTGTGGTCATTCGGGACGCCCTGGGGGTTCGCAGATCCTCGGGACAGCAGGCGCAGGTACTCAATCAGCTGGGACGCAGGTTGTCCGAACAGGAGCTGATCACGTTCAATCCGGTCAAAGAGGTCAGTGGACACACGCTGCCGGAGGTGACCGTCGGCATGGTGATCGGACTGCTGGTCGCTCTGCTGTTTTCCCTGTACTGAGGCGTTGAAGGGTGTCCATCCTGTCACGGCCGACCCGGCAGATACCAGTGATCCTGCTGTTGATCCTGGCGTTGATGGCTGTTCTGCTGCTGGTGTCTCCCTGGGAACCGGTTTCAGCGCCGTGGCAGCATTTTGATCTGCTGGTGGTCCCCCGGGACGACAACGCGGCAGCGCTGCGGGCCCTTCTGGAGGCGGAAGGAGAACGGGTACTGCAGCGCGATACGGCGTTGCTGGAAGTGGAAGACTTCCGGGGACGGCGAACCCTCACCGTAGCGGAGCTGTATCAGACCTTTGAAATGGATGATCCCCGGCTGGACCCCTTCATCCTCTCGCTGGATGAACTGTTTACCGCGGAACAGGACGGGGAAGAGCGGGAGGTGCTCTATCTGGCGGCTCCGAGTCCGCCGCAGCGCGGTTTCTTCCCCGCACTGATGCGGTACAGGCACCTGCAGCGGCTGCTGAGGGGCTATTCTTTCACCCTGGCGGGGTGGAACGTGATTCCTGGTGTCCTGCGATCCGCAGGGGCGTTCCTGCTGATTCTGGGGGCATTTGTCCTGGTGAGGTTTCGGCGGTGGCCTGCATTGGCGGTTCTGGTGCCCACTGTTGTCTATGCCACCCTGGCGGGGCCGGCAGGGATGGTGCGGGCGGGGCTTCCGGCGCTGCTGTGGGTCTTCCTGCAAGCCTCCCGCCTGCCCGGGGATACCGAGTTCATCCTCTATCGATCCCGGCCGGAACGTGAGCGGGAACGACAGCGGCACATGATCATCTTCATGGTGGCGGTTCTGGTCGGTGCGGCTACCCTGTGGCTGGAACCGCCGGCGCAGCGGCTGACGGCGATCCTGGCCTACGTGGTGTTTCTGATCTCGCTGGGTGCTCTCTCCCGGCTGGTTTTTCTGGTGACGGTGCTGAGAGTCCAGCGCCACGAGCATCGCCTCTTCTGGCCACGGCCCATCCTCACCACCGGGGCATCGACGGAGTGTGTGCCACCGCGAACGGAGGTGCTGCTGACCTCGGTCTTTCTGGTAGTGGTGCTGCTGTCCCTTTTGCTTCCCGTGAACCCGGCATCCGATGTGATCCTGCCGACGCCCACCCACTACAGCGACAACGCGACTGATCCGGCACTGCTGCTGACCGAGCTGAGTCTGGTACCGCTGGAGCGCAAGCCCCTCTCCAGCGCGGGGTACGTGGCGCACCGGCGATACCAGGAGACGATGCTCTACGGCGGGGTCTTTGCGGTGCCCCGGGATGCGGAGGTGCTGGAGTTGACCCGGTTCTCCCGTCAGGACGGACGGCTACAGGCGTTCGGTGAGGAAGTCTTCGCCTTTGATGCCTCCTGGCTTGAGAGCATCTTTGACCCGGACCCGCAGTTTGTGTACGTCCTCTTTGCTGACGAGCAGGGTGTCTTTGCAGTGGCTCCGCAACCGGACACCGGCACCCAGGTGAGTCCGTCGGCGGTTCCCATTCTCCTGCTGGCGATTCTCCTGGTTCTCGGGGCGCTGTTGATCAGCATACGCTTGCCCTACCGCAGCGGTATTGATACGGTGGGGGCTGTACTGGGAAGGGGACGACAGGAGATATGATAACAGCTCACAC
>SKHA01000322.1 GCA_007117185.1 Spirochaeta sp.
GACCGTTCCGATGACCGTACCGGCTTCGACGATCCGGTCCATTTCCACCTGGATGGACTCGCGGTGATAGTACAGCGAGTAGAGTCCCGGCTGGTGGACCAGGACCACCGTTCCGCCGGTAATGATGCGGTCCATGGCCATTACCACCCGCCCGCGCCCCGGCGCGTAGACCGGTGTCCCCACCGGTGCCGCCCAGTCAAGGCCGTTATGAACGGAGCGGGCAGACCCGCCGTCGGCGTACAGAAACGCCCGCCGATCCCCGAACCCCGAGGTCTGCCGCAGCACCCCCCTGAGGGGTAGATCAAACACCCCGTCGTGGTAGCGGTCCTGCCGGTGAAATCGCTGAAGAAGCTGCCAGAGCTCCTCGGACTGGACGGTACGAAGAGGGTCATCGGTCTGCCGCAGGGCACTGACGGCGTAGTTCAGCGCGATCTGCTCGAACTGGAACGGGCGCTCTACCAGCAGGACCCGCCGCTCGATCAGCTCCACTGAGGTATCCCCAACCAGAGCCACCTCCACGACGATCTCTCCACCGGCCAGCCCGTGGTCCAGGCCGAAGTGGCCGTACCAGTGATACAACCCCGATTCTCCCGACCCCAGCGGCAGCGCCGGAACCTCGATAACACCACGCTGGGGAGGGGTGACCCGGATCAGCACCCGCGAGAGCTCTCCGGTGGTGACAGAGACCGTCAATACTTCACCGCGGTTTACCTCCTCGGGCACAGTAACCCGGGAGATCGTCTGAACCGGTGCCGAGGGGACCCCCGAAGGGGGACGAGGAGCTTCGCTGTCTGCCATCTCCGGGGACGGGAAGAGCAACCCAAGCAACAGCAGGAGGTTCACAACCTGCGGGATCATGCCGTAGCGGGCCCCTCGGTAAGCTGTCGCTCTGACCGTCTGGCGTCCACAACCACCAACTGCACCGTATCGTTGCCGTTGTAATAGTTGCGGGTGAACTCGAAGACCACATCCAGACGGTCCTTCACTGCGAAATCTCGAGGAACTCGCGGCGCCCCACCCCAGAACACCGCAGGCCACTTGAAACCGCCGCCGGCAACAAGCATACGCAGGTGATCCTGTTCCTTGCCGATCAGCTGAGCCTCTTCCAGAACAACATTTCGAGCCAGGAAACGCAGTTCCCGGTTCGCCTGACCGTAGGGTTCAAAGCGACGCACAACCTCTTCCAGGGACGGTGTCAGGTATTTTGGCGGCAGTTCGGCATCGATCTCCAGCTCTGCCTCCGCCTCATCACTGATTTCCACCGACGCTGCCACACCGTCGAAACGCTCCCAGAACGCGTCCAGGCGGCTGGTAGGCAGGTTGAACCCGGCAGCCTCGTCGTGGCCGCCCCACTTCTCGAAGATATCGTCGAAGTTGTGAAGAAACCGGGTTGCCATGAACCCCCGGGCACTGCGCACGCTGCCGATGGCCACCTCGCCAACCGCGGTCAGGACGATCGCCGGGACGTTGAAACGGCGACTGAGACGGCCGGCGATGATGCCGGTAACACCGCGATGAACTTCCGGATCATAGAGAGCGATCACCTTTCCCTGGCCCCGTTCCAGCGCCTGGTCAACCTTTGACAGGACGCTTCGCCACCCTGTCTCGCCCACCTTGCGACGCAGTTTGTTCAACTCCACGATCTCCTTCGCCAGAGCCTGCTGCTGCGGAAGGTCTTCAGAGAGGAGCAGCTCCACCGCTTTGCCCGGCGTCCCCATACGACCGCTGGCGTTGATCACCGGCGAGATATTCCACCCCACGTCCCGGCTGGCAACGGGGCGCCCGCTCAGCCCCAGAGTGGTCAGAAGAACAGCAAGACTGGGCCGGGGGTTGGTATTGAGGCGGTCAAGGCCCCAGCGGACCAGCAAGCGATTCTCGTCGGTCATGGGCATCATATCTGCCAGGGTCGCGATCGCTACCAGATCCAGGACCTCCTGCAGTGATTCCCGGATCTGGGGAAACCGGGCGTTCACCACCGACTGGTAGAGCGCAACCAGCGCATCAATCTCTTCCGGGGGCGCCGATTGATACCGCGCCAGCTTCGAACCGGCGATCAGCTCCAGCAGGCTTTTACCGGCCAGCGCCGGAAAGAGCTCCCGGATCTGGTCGGCCAGGTCCAGGAGGTATACTTCCACCGATCCACCCAGGGCGCGCTGCAGCAGCCGCTGCTGCAACGGTACGTCCATCGCCACCAGGGTTCGCCCCAGGAGAAACGGCCCCAGCCGGCTGGACTGCAGGTTGGCCACCCCGGGAACCAGGACCTCGCTGAGTCGATCCACCTCGATTCCGTTCTCCAGGGAGACGACTTCCACCAGAATTGTATCGTTCAGGGGACGGGCGTTGACCAGGGTAAGCTCCTGCTGGAAGAGCTCGGTCTGGCTGGCCCGCAGAGCCTGGCGGACCTTGGCGGTGACAGCGCAGGCGCACAGCCCGTCAAAAGGGTAGCCGTCCCCGACCTTCGGGTTGATGATTGCTACCGCCGGGGGCAGGTCACCCTGCAGGTTGTGATGATCAACCACGATGGTGTCCACCCCCAGCTCCAGGCCGCGCTGGATCTCCGCAGAGCTGGTGATTCCACAGTCCACCGTGACGATAAGCGTCCCGTCTTCGGCGGCGAACTCCTCCACCACGTCCATGGTCAGGCCGTAGGAATCGTCTCCCTCGGGCACTTTCCAGGAGACGTCCAGCCCCAGCTCCCGCAGGGTTTGCACCATCACCACCGTACTGGTGATCCCGTCAACGTCGCGGTCCCCAAAGACCAGCACCCGTTCTCCCTCTTCACTGGCCGCGAGGATTCGCTCCACCGCCTCGGGCATGTCTTCGAAGAGGAACGGATCGTGCAGATAGCGCAGGTCATTCTCCAACCAGAACGGGAGGTGTTCACCCACCGTTAGCTCCCGGCGCACCAGGATTGCCGCGGTGAGCAGGTCCGTCTCAAAGCGTCGGGAGATCTCCCGGACCGACTCGGTGTCCAGGGGTGGCTTATTCCATTTCATAACGCGGTCAGTTCCTCCAGGATCATCTTGCCGGCCGGTATCGGAGCGTCACCGATGACAACACCGGCTCGAACCGTCGCGATCGCCTGCTGAACCGCTTCATCCGTAGCGCCCCACAGCTCCATGAGAACCTCTCCGGAGCGCACCGGATCTCCCGGCTTCTTGAACAGGTGGAACCCCACGTCAGCGCGTACTGCATCGTCGGCCTGGCTGCGTCCCGCCCCAAGATATACCGCGGCCATGCCCACCGACCAGGCATCAAGCTTCTGGAGCGTCCCGGTTTGGTCCGCGGTGACCCGCCCGTGGACAGCAGCCCGATAGGCCCCCAACATACGATAGGTCTGCACCGGATCGCCACCCTGCAACCGGACGTTTTCCTCCCAGGCGTTCAGGGCGGAGCCGTCGGCCAGGGCCTGCTCGCACCGTGCCAGCCCCGCATCAAGATCGGGAACCAGCTTCGCCGCAACCAGCATCCACGCGGTCAGTCGCAACGTCACCTCCCTGAGGTCCTTCGTCAGGGGCCCCGCGGGAACGCGATCAATAGCCGCCGGAGCGCCCAGCAGCGCCAGGGTCTCTTCGACCTCGAGGAAGTTGCCCACTTTCTCACCCAACGGCACCGACATATCCGTAAGAACGGCAACGATTCGTTTGCCCAGGCTGGCACCGGTGTTCACCAGCGAAGTGGCCAGCGCCCGGGCGTCCTCCTCGGTCTTCATGAACGCTCCGGAACCGGTCTTGACGTCGAATACCAGCGCATCCGCCCCTTCGGCGAACTTCTTGGAGAGGATACTGGAGGTGATCAGGGGAATACTCTCTACCGTGCCGGTGACATCCCGCAACGCGTAGAGCTGCCGATCCGCCGGCACCACTGCCTTGCTCTGGCCGGTCATGGCAAACCCGCAGGAGCCGATGATCTCGGCAAAACGCTGGGGGGTCAGGTCGGTTCGATAACCGGGAATGGACTCCAGCTTGTCCAGAGTTCCCCCGGTGTGGCCCAGGGATCGGCCACTCATCATCGGCACCGAAGCGCCGCAGGCCGCCGCAAGAGGCGCCAGGATGAGTGATACCTTGTCCCCCACCCCACCGGTGGAGTGTTTGTCCACGTAATACCCGTTGATCCCCGGCAGCTGGATCGTCTCACCTGATCGGATCATCTCATCGGTGAGCAGCCCAGTCTCCCCGGCGGTCATGCCGCGGAAGAAGATCGCCATCAACAGAGCCGAGACCTGATACTCCGGAATTGAGCCGTCCACGTATCCGCGAATAACGTGGGATATCTCCCGGGCAGTGAGTTCACCACCGTCGCGCTTTTTCAGAATGATGTCCGTTGCCCGCATAAGATCCTCCTGTTCCGGCCTGCTACCAGCTTACAGCCAGCCGGCGGCCACCTCAAGGGTGTTCAGCGGGATGTCCACCGCTTCCTGAACCGCTCCGAGGATAAAGCGCCGCAGCGACAGCCTGGTTGCGTCGGTCACAGCCAGAGCGGCCACGCCTGAGAGAGGCAGTCCCGCCGTGGCCCCCAGCAGCCGCACCACCCCGGGGGTCACCTCGAACATATCCGCGGCCGCCCACTCCCGTCCCACCATAACCGACTCACGGCGGTCAAAATACCGCGCTTCCTCAGCAGCGAACAGCCGTTCCGACGACGCACAGACCTGCAGATCCGGCTGCACCCCCAGGATGCCCAGGTAACGCCACAGGAGGGTCATGCTCACCACCGATACAGCCGACGCTTCCAGTCGGGGAACACCGTCCAGCAGATCCAGCCCCTCCACCACCAGGTGGTACGCTCGCGCTTCCTCCCCGCCGGAGCCGAAGGTTTTCCACACAACCTCCGCCCAGAGGCTGGCGTGGCCGTAAAAGGCGAGGTTCTCAGAGAGAGAAACGGCGTAGCGCTGCACCTCGAAATCGGTAATCTTGATGCTGTCCCGGCGGCGATCAGTGTAGAGCCAGGCGGTACCCCGGGCGTAGGGAACCACTTTTCCCCGGAGAGAACTCCTGGTTGAACGAATGCCATATACCCGGGCACGAACCAGCCCAGCGTCCTCGGTGAGCAGATCCACCGTTCCGTGGGACTCACCAGAGGGAGAAAGACGCAGAATTACCGCTGGATGTTGACTGCTGCGATTCATCCTACATAGCTTATAGCATACGGAAACAGACAATGTCAGAACAACGAGAAATACTACCCAGCGACCAGATTCTACCCAACCGATTGTTGATGATCGCCCTGAACGGCAAGCCCGTCTTCCCCGGGCTCTTCACTCCCCTGATGATCACTACCGAGGACGACCTTGAGGTGATCAACCAGGCCCTTGACGGGGATAAACACATCGGGCTGGTACTCACCCGGGAAGAGCAGCAGGAGCACCCCACGGTGGCGGACCTGCACCAGATCGGAACGGTGGCACGCATTCTGAAACGGATCAACCTCCCCGATGGGGGGATGAACGTCTTCGTCTCCACCCTGAAACGGTTCAGGATCCGCAAGAGCCTCTCCGGGGACAGCCCCATTCTCGCCGCCGCGGTGGACTATCTCAGCGACGAGGAATACGACACCGACGAGGTGCGCGCCCTGACCCGGGCGATCATCAGCGAGACCAAACAGGTCAGTGAGAATAATCCCCTCTTTTCGGAAGAGATGCGCTTGAACATGGTCAACATCGACCACCCCGGAAAGATCGCCGACTTCGTCACCAGTATCCTGAATATCGACCGTGCAGACCAGCAGGAGATCCTGGCCACCACCAACGTGCGGCAGCGGCTGGAGAAGGTGCTGGTCTTCATCAAGAAGGAGCAGGAGCTGCTGCGAATCCAGAAACGGATCCAGGGGCAGATCAACGAGAAGATCGAGAAGAGCCAGCGGGAGTACTTCCTGAAGGAAGAGCTCAAGGCGATCAAGCAGGAACTGGGGATGCCCACCGACGCCAAGACCTCGGAGTACAACCGGTTTCGGGAAGCGATTCAAGACCTGCCGATGGACCCGGAGACTCGAGAGCAGGTCGAGCAGGAGCTTGAAAAGTTTCAGCTGATGGAACCGAACTCCGCTGAGTTCACCGTCACCAGAAACTACCTCGACACGATCGTGAAGCTGCCCTGGAAGGAGCCTCCCCGACGGGATCTGGACATGCGCCGGGCCGAGCGGGTTCTGGCGGCGGACCACTACGGGCTGGAGGACGTGAAAGAGCGCATTCTCGAGTTCCTGGCGGTGCGCAAGCTGAAGAACGACAGCAAGGGTTCGATCATCTGCCTGGTGGGCCCCCCGGGGGTGGGCAAAACTTCCATCGGCAAATCCGTCGCCCGGGCGCTGGGAAAGAAGTTCTTCCGCTTTTCCGTGGGAGGCATGCGCGATGAAGCGGAGATCAAGGGGCATCGCCGGACCTACGTAGGGGCGATGCCGGGGAAGGTCCTTCAGGGGCTCAAGATCGTCGGCGAACGGGACCCGGTGTTCATGATCGACGAGATCGACAAGCTGGGGCAGAGCTTCCAGGGAGACCCGTCCTCGGCGCTGCTGGAGGTGCTGGACCCGGAGCAGAACATCGCCTTCCGGGACCACTACCTGGACCTGCCCTTTGACGTTTCCAGTATCCTCTTCATTACCACCGCCAACACCCTGGACAGCATCCCCGCGCCGCTGCTTGACCGGATGGAGGTGATCCGCCTCTCCGGGTACATCGACGAAGAGAAGATCGCCATCGCCCGGAAGTATCTGGTGCCGCGGTCGCTGCTCCGGGCGGGATTGAATAAGAAAGCGGTCAAGTACAGCAAGGCGGCGCTGCGGTCCATCGCCAACGACTGGGCCCGGGAAGCGGGGATGCGCCGGTACGAGCAGATGCTCGACAAGATTCACCGCAAACTGGCGCGGAAGCAGGTAAGCAGCCCCGATCTTCCCGAACAGTATCAGTTCGAACCGCAGGACCTGGAGCAGTACCTGGGCAAGCCGAACTTTCCAGAGGATGTGGTCAAGCAGATCACCCGGCCGGGGATGACCGTCGGGCTGGCCTGGACCCCCTACGGCGGAGACACCCTCATCATCGAAGCGATCAACAACCCCGGGAAGGGCACCTTCAAGCTCACCGGCAAGATGGGCGAGGTGATGCAGGAGTCGGCCACCATCGCCTACAGCTACATCCGATCCATCGCCGGTGGGTATGGGGTCCCGGCGGACTGGTTTGAGAAGAACGAGATCCACATCCACATCCCCGCCGGGGCCACCCCCAAGGACGGACCGTCTGCGGGGATCACCATGGCGTGCACCCTCCTCTCGCTGGCAACGGGCAGGCGCACCCGCCCGCGGCTGGCCATGACGGGAGAGCTCTCCCTGGTCGGGCAGGTACTGCCCATCGGCGGTCTCAAGGAAAAGACGATCGCCGCTCGTCGCAACGGGATCAAGCAGGTTATCATACCGATGCAGAACGAGAAGGACCTTGAGGAGATACCGGATCATGTCAAAAGAGGGATTACCTTTCACCCCGTCTCCACGATGGAAGAGGTCCTGCCGCTGGTGCTTCTGGGCCGGTAGGGGCACCGTGACAGCGCTGCTGCTGATACTCGCGGGGTGCAGCGCCGGAGCTTCGGCTCCGCAACCACAGGATGTGACGGAGGCACCCCGGGAGGTACTGTCCCCGGAAGACCTTCCTGACGCCCACCGACCCCACCCCGGGTTTTCCCTTACCATGGGTGAACTTCGGCAGCTCCTGGCGGTGGAGCGGCCGGAGATTCGAGGCAGTATTCTCCGGCGCCCCCAGGCATTCCTGGAGGATGTCCGACGGGTGCTGGCAGTTGATCCGGAGCTGCTGTGGCTCGTGGACAAGCAGACCCCCCTGCCGGAAGACTACGCGCCGGCGGATCTGGTGGAACTCGATCGATACCGGGACAGGCTTGTCCTGAACCGCGAGGGAATGCAGCTTCGCGCCACCATAATGCCAAGTCTGCTGGCCATGGCTGAGGCGGCCCGGCAGGACGGGATCATTCTTGATCTGTCCAGCGCATACCGCAGCTACCAGTATCAGGAGTGGCTCTTCGGCTACTGGGTGGAGACGATAGGCCTGGAGCGGGCCGAGCGTTCCAGTGCCCGCCCCGGAACCAGCCAGCACCAGCTGGGCACTGCCATCGACTTCGGCAGCATCACCGGGCCGTTCGCGGAACACCCCGCCGGTCGGTGGCTGGCCGCCGAAGCGCATCGATTCGGCTTTTCCCTCTCGTACCCCCGGGACTTCGAAGAGATCACCGGTTACATCTTTGAACCCTGGCACTTCCGTTACCTCTCCCCTGCGGGCACGGTGATTGAACAGCAGTACTTCGGGGGGATCCAGCAGTTTCTCCTGGAGTTCTGGGATCGTCACGGAGAAACGTTCCGCACCTCCATGCGTTGATGAACCCCGTCCAATCGCGTACGATGCCACCTCATGAAGGCAACGGAACAGTTGGCACAGGCGGGGATTCGTTTTCCCGAGATCATGATTCCCGCTCCGGGAGTGAACCTGCAGCGCTGGGCGGTTATCGCCTGCGACCAGTTCACCTCAGATGAAAACTACTGGAACAGTGTGACCAGAATCGTCGGCGACGCTCCGTCGGCGCTGCACATCATTCTGCCTGAGATCTACCTTTCAGGACACTCACCCCAGCAGGAGGAGAAGCGGATCCGGGGAACGATGCAGCAGTACCTGGACGAGGGCGTTCTGATGCCGATCGCCGACTCTGCGGTGTACGTCCGACGGACCCTGCGAAACGGGACCATCCGCCGGGGGTTGGTGGTGGCTCTTGATCTGGACGCCTACGATTACCACCCCGGAACTGACGCGATTGTCCGGGCCAGCGAGGAGACGATCCCCGACAGGCTTCCGCCGCGGGCGGCAATCCGCCGGGACGCTCCGCTGGAAAGTCCCCACGTTCTCGTTCTCTACGATGACCCTGAAGATCAATTGATCGGGGCAGCAGAAGCGGACCGCCCCCGTCTGAAACGGTTGTACCAGACGTCTCTGATGGAGGACGGTGGGAGTATCGAGGGGTACCAGATTCCCATCAACAGTTCCACCACCGAGGGTATCGCCGCCGCGATAACCAGGATCGCCCGGGAGAGCAAAGCTGCTTCAGATTTCGTCTTCGCTACAGGAGATGGAAATCACAGTCTCGCAGCGGCCAAGACGGTGTGGGAAGAACGAAAAGCCTCCGGGGCTTCGAAGAACGACCCTTTTCGTTACTGCCTGGTGGAACTGGTCAACGTATACGACCAGGGACTGCCGTTTCATCCGATCCATCGGGTTGTGGCAGCACAACCGGAGCTGGTCGCGGAGTGGCTGGCCGAGTGCAACGGCGCCTCAGGTCAGTCTGTCACCCTCGTCGGCCCGGCGGATCGGCAGACCCTTACCATTCGTGATGACTGCGGACTGGCTGTCGCGGTGGTCGACCAGGCGATCGCGGAGTTGGGCGTTGCCGTAGACTATGTTCATGGTGAAGACGAGGCGATCGCCGCCGCTGAAAAGATCGGCGGGTGCGCCGTTCTGCTTCCGGAGTTTCCCCGGGACCAGCTCTACCCGGTGGTTTCCACCAGGGGAGCACTACCGCGAAAAGCGTTTTCCCTGGGAGAGGCCCGGGACAAGCGGTACTACCTGGAATGCCGACGATTGGCGGTTTCTCCGTCGTCCGGGTCGGAAGAGGACTCCGAATCCTCCCGATCCCGGTAGAGGCGCAGTCCCCGGCGCCAGCGGTTTTCCTGAGGAGGACCCGCCAGAGCGATCTGCACGAGGATCGTCGCCAGAAACACCGCCAGAGCAAGCGCTCTGAAGAGCTGTCGATTGTCCCGCACCTGGTCAACAGAGCGCGGGATCGACCCGGTCACGTAGCGGTGAACCGGGCGCGGGTCGTATCCGCGGATCCGCAAGACAATCTCGCTGGATGAAACCAGACCAATGTCCCGCGCTTCAAGCATTATCGTCTCAGGATCGGTAGTGAGAGAGCGAACGGTCTGCTCAAGCAGCCGCTGTTGACGCCGAGCCTCTGCCAGATCCTCTCTGGCCACATCCCGGGCTTCCTTCAACACCTCGTACGAAACAAGCCCGTAAACGCCGAAGAACAGCTCCAGACAAAAGTAGACAATAACTGCCGCAAGCGCCGCCGGGACCATCGAGGTTGCCTTCATCTCACACAGATCAACGGAACAGCGGTCTGCCGGCTTTAACGTTTCGTCTTTCTTTCCGTATCGCCGCAGCGGATTGCTTGCAAGGACGGCTTTCAAAGCATATTGTACTAACATGGAACCCTGCAGCTGCCGACATTCTTGGAAGAAGAAACGATCTCCGGCCGGGAGTAAATACTATGGATGAACGAAACGATCAGGATTTTGTCGAACAGGATGAACTCGAACGCTACGGTGTCTGGGTAAAGGCAGGCCCCGAAGAGGTAATTGAGGCGGAAGATGATTTCGCCATGACCGATCTCGTAACGGTTGACGATCTGGAGATTCAGGAACCCGAGGTGGATCCGGACCCCTTTCAGACCCTCGGCAGCGAGAGCGACACCGGGAGCGATGAAATGGACCTGGACCTGGACCTGGATGATGATCAGGACGACGACCTGGACCTGGACGCCCTCCAGGGAAGCCTTGATGATGACTACGAAGAGATCCAGATAGACGAGATCGAGACTGACGCTACCTCCAACTTCGACTCGTCGATGCCCGGCTCGGACGACGAACTGGAAGAAATCAACATGGATGATCTGGATACCAGTTTTGACGATGATCTGGACAGTGAGGACCTTCCGGAACTGGAATCCGATAGCGACCCGGTTGCCGTCCCGTCCATGGCCAACACCCTGAGCGCTGACGAAGAGGAGTTCCTTCTGGACGAGGACGAAGAGGATTCGGCAGACGATTTGCAAACCGGGCAAATAAGTGATATACCATTTGAAATGGACCACGTTGAGAAAGATGCCTTTGAACGGATTCAGAATGAGCTCAGCGATATAAAACGAGAGCTCACCGAGCTGCGACTGGCCCTGCGGCAAAGCCCGGTTTCCGTCCCGGCGGAAGAACCCGCTCCCGTTCAAGCACCCTATTCAGCCCCGGAAGAAGAGATCACCGATGACGCTGCAACGGACGAACTGGGTGCAGCAGGAGGCTCCGGATTCTTCGAGGACGAGGAAGACGAGACGATCGCACTGACCGGCGACGAACTGGATAACATTCTCAACACCGCGGAGTTCACCGAGGAGGTGGGTGAAGCGGCGGAACTGGATGAGGATTTCCTGCTGGACCCGGAAGATTCGTCCCAGGACTTTGAGATGGAAGAGGTGGAGCGTACCAACCTTGTCATCGACGGTGACGAGTCGGCGGTGGACGAACTTGCGGAGATGAACATCGACGCAGAACTGGCCGATATCGAATCGCTGGAAGACGAAACCACCAGTGAAGCAATTGATTCGGACGACGACATCGACGAGATCGAGCTGGACCTGGACTCTCTTGACGACCTTGAGACGGAAGAAGTGGAGACAGAGCTGACACTCGACGCCTCCGACGAGGATGACGGTGAGATCGAGATCAGCCTGGACGACGAATCAGTCGACGAGCTTGAGCTGGACGAGGAGATCGAGATCAGCCTGGACGAAACGTCAGAAGACGAGCTTGAGCTGGACGAGGACCTTGAGCTTGAGCTGGAAGATGACATTGAGCTGGACGACCAGAACGGGGACGACGAGGACGAGATCGAGATCAGTCTGGACGAGGAACTGGAAGCCGACGACGACGACGACGACGACGACGAGATCGAGATCAACCTGGACGACGAGTCAATGGAAGAGGTTGAGCTGGACGACCAGACCGACGAGGACGAAGAGGTCGAGATTACCCTTGGCGAGAGTGACGACGTCCTGGAGATTCCCGCCGGTGACGATGATCTGGAACTCAAAGACGAGGATCTGGAGCTTGACGCGCCCGCCGAGACTGACGACGACGAGGAAGACGACTTCGAAGAGTTCGCCTCCGCCGTGGAGAACGATCTTTCAGAAGCTGTTGACGGTCTTGATGGTTCCGACGACGCCGTCGAGGACGAGCCGGGAGAGAGCGATCTTGAGGTTGCAGAAGATCTCAACAGCACAGAGCAGCCCTCAGGAGGGCATCGAAGTTCCATCGCGGACCTTCCTGAAGATCTCAAGCAGGAGATCAGAGCAGTCCTGAGTTACATGGACCAGCTTCTTGAGGCGCTCCCGGACGATAAGATTGAAGAGTTTGCCCAATCCGAGCACTTTGAAGTGTATAAACACCTCTTCGAAGAACTGGGGCTGGAAACCTGAGAGGCTGACACAGGTTACCCGTCATGAGCCTTGCCGAGCGGCTTCGAGCATCCTCCCAGCACGAAGGGGAAACTCCATTCTCTCGTGCAATGGCGATGCGCGTGCCCCGGGGGGATTTGGAGCACACCACCCTTCCCGGGGAAGACGCTCATTTTTCCGTAGACCCTGGTGCTGCGGTGCGATCCCTGATGCGGGACCTGCAGATTCAACAGGACTTTGGAATAGCTACACCGTCCCACCTGTTTTCTTTGCTGCACCGACATCTGCAAGTCACCTCAGGAACCATCCTGGTTCCCGAATCGTCCGGTTCAGGGAACTACGTGCCGGTAGCAGCGGTCGGTCTCGACCAGACCAGCCGCTTGCGGATCAGAATTCCCGGAGACCGGATACGCAGAATCTGTAACCGCGACGGGGTAATCCTGTTTGGCTTGAAAGAGCGTACGCTGATGAAGCCATTTCTTTCCACGGCGGACTTCGGAAAGTCCCACCGGATTGTGGCATTCCCGTTCTTCCATAATCGCTGGATCCCGGCGGTGCTGATTGTCTTTGACTCACCCCTGGTGGATCTGGATCTGCCTGTTCTGGACGTTCTTCTGGCGGCTCTCTCCGAGAGGGTGGGGCTTCTCCTGTACGACCGAAGAGAGAAGCCCCTCACCTCGACCCGCAACACCGTCGTCCTGGAGCGGTCGCATATCCCGGCGGTGTTGAGTCGAATTCTACCGCGGGAGTTTTTGGCATTCCGCTTCTCCCTCGGGGCCATTCAACAGCTGGTCCTGGAACTGCACCCCCATCTCGACCCGGAATTTCTCCTGTCGGACCTTACCGAAACGGCAGCCCGACTGTGTACTGAACAGTTCAGTCTGTTTCGGAGTGCAGCCGGGGACTGCATCGCTCTGGGAGAACGGCGCAAAGAAACAGATGCAGAGATGCTGACCCACCTCATTGGGGCCACCCTGCAACAGATGTTCGGTGTCAGCC
>SKHA01000064.1 GCA_007117185.1 Spirochaeta sp.
CACCAGCACCAGCTTCAGCCCCAGCCAAAACCTCAGCCGAGGGGCGATACCCCGGCGCAATCGGCACTCCTGCACTCCCCGGTTCAGGTGATAAATATCGGAATTCAGGACTTCGCCGATGACCTGCAAAAGCAGGGGGTGTCGGTTGTCCATCTTGCCTGGCGTCCTCCTGCCCGGGGAAACGAGCGTATGGCTGCACTACTGAACCGGTTGAGGTAAACGATGAAAGAACGTTACACCGAGTCTGCGCCTCTGACGGAGTTTCTGCCGGGCTCGGGTTCTACTCGCCAACAACTGCTCGAACGCTGTCTCAGTCGATACGCCCGGGTTGATCCGGTTCTCCATGCGTTTGTTCCGGATACGGTCCAACCCGAGGTGGTGCGTACGGAGCACCGGCGCGCCATTGGTGCCGGGGGCGCGCTCGCCGGGGTGCCCTTTGCGGTCAAGGATATCATCGCCGTAGACGGATTGCCTCGCAGCGGCGGGTCGGCACTCCCGGCGCAGGCGCTGGCCGGGGCAGAATCGTCGGTAGTGCGGCAACTGCGCCGGGCCGGAGCTGTGCCCTTTGGTGTCTCGGTGAGTACCGAGTTTGCCTGGTTCAAACCCGGAGCTACCCGCAATCCTGTGGACATTCGTCACACCCCCGGGGGTTCCAGCAGCGGCTCTGCCGCTGCCGTTGCCGCAGGCATCGTTCCCCTGGCCATAGGGACTCAGACGATCGGCAGCGTAATCCGTCCGGCGTCGTTCTGCGGCGTTGTCGGGTACAAGCCCAGTCAGGGGTTGCTGCCGCGAGACGGAATCCTCTCCGTCTCGACCACCATGGACCATCCTGGTTTCTTTACCCAGGATCTGGCCGGCATGATCGAGGTCGCTCGAGTTTCCGGCCTTATCCCGAATGACGCTGAGTCACGTCTGCCCCCGTTGATTCTGTGTACCGGCGCGTATCTGAAGCAGGCTGACAGTCTCACTGTGTCCCTGTTCACGAAAATCGCCGACGAACTGTCAGCAGCGGGGTTTGTGGTTAAACAGGAGGACCCGTTCCACGATGATGAGATCCATCGGATATCCGCTGCTCATCGGACGATCTGTGCGCGGGAGTTCCATCACGCCCATTCAACGCTGTTCGGCTCGTACGGTAAGCTTTACAGCCCCACCAGTGAGGCGTTCTTCCGCGAGGGTTCACAGGTAACCGCGGGTGTGTATTTTCAGGCCCTTGAGATGCGGGAGCAGTGGCTGGCTCGTTTCGGCGCCTGCACACCCGGCCAAACACCCGGTGCGATCTATCTCTCTCCGGCGGCTGTCGGGCTGGCCCCGGTGGGGCTGGAAACCACCGGCGACCCAACCATGAACCTTCCCTGGACCTTTCTCGGGGCGCCGGCCCTCTCCCTTCCTCTGAGCGACGATCTTCGCGGGGGAAAGTTACCCATGGGATTGCAGCTGACGACGGCACGCTTCGGCGATGGCGCTCTTTTGCACGCCGCTGCGACCCTGCAGGAGGCAGAAGTGTCGCAGTGGCTGTTTGCCCGGTGAGGTGGGGACGGTGACCCTTCGGTGGCTGCGTCAGAACTGGTTTGCTCTGGGGCTGTTGTTCGTCCTCGTGGTGGCGTTCCTGGCAGCGCCGGCTCTGCGGGCGGCAGACCCTGGGGGGGTACTGCGGGGGACGTTGCGAACCTCGGTTGTGATCGTTATCTTCGTCGTCATCGGGATGATCCTGCCGGGTGAAGAGGTTCTCTCCGGCCTGCTGCGGGTCCGGGTGTACCTGGTAACGCAACTGTTCATCTTTGCAGTAGTCCCCCTGGTGATGGCCGTTTTCCTGGTGGTGGTTTCGTTCCTTGACGGGGCCGGAATCGTTACCCCTGCGGTGCGAGTGGGACTGCTGGCGCTGGCGGTGCTGCCCACCACCGGGTCCAGTTGTGTCGTCTTCACCGAGACCGCCCGGGGAAATACTAGCGCCGCAACGGCCAACTCAACCCTGGCAAATATCCTCGGTGTTTTTCTCTCGCCGTTGCTCCTCTCAATGATTCTGAGGGCGGGGGTGCAGATACAGCCGGTTTCGCAGGTGGGCTCGGTTCTAGTGGGGCTGCTGCAGCAGATGATCCTGCCACTGGCAGTGGGGCAGGGGATTCGCGGTATTCTCAGGCGGCGGGTCACTGCTGCCTACGTCGCTTTGGAACCGCGAATGCGGGATGCTGTGTCCGCTCTCATTATTGCTGTGGTGTTTCTGAGTGCCGGCGGGGCGTTCGAGGGGCAGCAACGCCTGGACCCGGCCACCACCGCAGTTGTTCTCTTCCTGGCCCTATTCCACATTACTATTCTGGCGCTGGCATGGCTGACCGGCTGGCTGACCTTCTCCGAACGGGCAGACCGTATCGCTTTGCTGTTCACAGGTACGCAGAAGACGTTGGCGCTGGGTATCCCTCTGCTCTCGCTCTATTTCCGAGGGCAACCGTACCTGCTGGCGGCTGCATTGGGACCGCTGATCTTCTATCACCTTTGGCAGCTGATGGTTGGCGGGTTGGTCGCCAACCATCTGCGGTCGTCCCGGCGCTGAATCAGCGCGGATCAGAATGAGAAGCTGCCGCCCACTCCAATGGACACGCCCTGCAGGACCACCCGCAACGCCTCATCCTCAATGGTGAACGTCTCGGTGCCGCTGCTGCCCGGTGCGAACCACTGGCCGCTTACCTTCAGCGGATGAAAGATGTGCCGGTAGGTTCCCTTGAGTCCCACCTGGATATCCCCGATGGTTACCCCCACGCCGGTGCCGAAGAGAAAGCCGAACCCCAGTCCACTGTCCACCTCAAGGTTGGTCACCGCCACCGGGTCTGAGGCAGCCACACCGTCACCGATAACGCGGTTGGCCCTCAAGTCCCGGGCGATCCGGTCGTGCAGGGGGCGCATGCTGAAGTTGAAGTTTGCCGCACCGCCGCCGAACAGGTCCACGTACACCGGCCCGATGGGGATGTGCACTTTTGCCATCAGATACGGGACGATGCTGTCAGCGTAGAACCATGGCCCCCCGGAAAGGACCTCAGTAGCAGCTTCACCCTCACCGAACTCACCTCCCGGAGAGAGGCCGTAGACCTGGTTGTAGGCAAAGCCAACCGGGAAGGACAGGTGCTTACCAAGGCCAATAGAGGTCTCAAGAGAGGTCTCGAAGGAGATACTTCCGGTCTCGCCCTGAAACATGTCCCAGGGGACGAACACGGAGATTCCACCCCCCACGGATTGCGCGTGAAGCTGCACCGGAGCGGCAACCAGCAGCGCCAAAAGACTCATTACCGCAACCAGCGGAAGTGTCTGAACGTTTTTTCTCATCTTCTTCGTCCTCCAGGCGGAAGTATCGTGGTTTTGCCTGACCGGTTCAAGTCGGGCGGGTACCCTGCGGTCCCTGTCGCGTCGCCACCGGCTCCACCCGCTGGATACCCCGACGGTTGACGATGAGTCGGTACCGCCGCAGCTCCCGGCCGGTGGCGCTCTCATACTCGACGATGAGATTCAGGTGGAAGACCCGACGCACCCGCTGGACCTCAAGGTGGTTGCGCTTCGTCGCTGCCGGTACCAGATCGTACTGTCTGGTGAGGCTGTGCAGGAACGGTTCGAAATCGATGACGTTCACATCAGCGAGCCCCCTGATGCGGTTGTGCATCCGCCGCAGAACCC
>SKHA01000243.1 GCA_007117185.1 Spirochaeta sp.
CACTACGGGAGGGTGTTCTGCCAGTCTTCGGTTCTGTATAGATATAATGAGCCCAAGAAATCAGACACCCCCGACATGCGGGGATCCTTGCTGCCCTGCGTGAACCCTTGTGGGAAAAGATCATCATACCTGATACCCACTTGCATCATATCCCACTCCGCTGTAGTCTGTGGTCACAGGGGAGGATGCGATGAAACGGAAGGCAGTGATGCTGAAGCCCGACGGCAAGGGGCGAATCACCCTGGGCAGGCTGATGGATGGCATCAGCAGCGTTCGAGTTTCGGTAGAGGACGACGGACGGATAATTCTGGAGCCGTTTCAGGAGATACCCCAAAGAGAGGCGTGGCTTTACGAGAACCGGGATGCCCTGGAGAGCGTCCGGAATGGTTTGCGCCAGGTGGCGGAAGGGCACACGTCGTATCTTGGATCGTTCTCTACGGCGGGAGATCACGAAGCGGAGAAAGACAAAAATTGAGTTTCCGACTCCTCTTCTCTGATCAGGCTCGCGATGATTACCAGCGACTCGAGCAACGTCCCGACTTGCATAAGCGATTACGAGCCGTACGGAAAACCCTTGCTCTTCTCGAATCGAATCCGCGTCACCCGTCGCTCCACACCCACGAGTACGCGTCTCTTACCCGGGCAGTCGGGATCAAGGTGTTTGAAGCATATGCGGAGAACCGAACACCCGCAGCGTACCGCGTCTTCTGGTGTTACGGGCCGGAGCAGAACGAACTGACGGTTATTGCCATTACCCCTCATCCGTAGTTGGTGGCGGGTTATCCGGGCGCAACTGGACCGCTACATTTCCAACCAGCTGTAATGGGTGCTTCACGCACCCCGGCAGACGGGTAAGACTACCTTTCTGATGAGCTGGATGCGAGCGATCAACGCGGGAGAAGAAGCGGTTGCGTGCTACGTGAGTGTGGAGCGGTGTCAGGAATTTCCCCGTGCGGAGGATTCCATGCCGGCGATCTGTGAAGCGATACAGCAATATGCAGTGGCCTTTCTGGAGACGAGCCTGTACCCGCCGATACCCGCAGCCAGTCCTGCAAGTATTCTGGCGACGATGCTCTCTGACCGGTCCGCTCTGGTGGCCCCCAAACCGCTGGTGGTGCTCTTTGATAAGGTGGACGTGGCAGTGCTTTACGGCGGGGTATGGACGGTGATCGAGATCAAGCTGGTGAGCCGCCGCGGCCGTGAGACCACCATTGAGCAGGGGCTTTCGCAGATCAGCCGCTATCGGGACACGGTTGATCCGCAGGCGGCGCGGTAACGGTGGTGGGGGGATAGGAAGTGGCGGCCTTGACGATCAGGTGACGGAGAGCTATTGCAGTATTTCGAGGCCAGCCGATAGATCCCTCCTCGCTGGCAAGACGAGACAAACATGGTGCTTGCCGAATAGATTGTCCCCGCCGGGTCAGTGCCGATTGGCAGGAAACACCTCCGCCAGGTCCACCACAATAGCGTCGGTTATCCCGGCGGTGATCGTATCTGAACCGCCAAATGCGCCGACTCGGCGGTACGATCCGTCCCCTTCCAGACGGTAGACCTCCACAACCCGTTCGTCCGGGTCCACGATCCAGTATTCCCGCACTCCTGAATCCCGGTACAGATCGAACTTTCTGCTGCGGTCGTGAAATCCGCTGTCGGGGGAGACGATCTCTATCACCAGATCCGGAGGGCCGGTCATCCCCTGTTCCGTCAGCTTGCCGGGATCGCAGACAACGGTCAGGTCCGGTTGCACCACCGTCGGCCGGTCATCCTCGGCATCTGCGGAGAGCTTCACATCAAACGGTGCCGGGTAGATTTGGCAAGGCCCCCCGCGTAATGACTGGTACATCTGACCATGGATTGTACTGACCAGCCGCTGGTGCTCCCGCCGCGGCGCCGGACTCATGGCATAGGGCACTCCCCGGATCATTTCGATGCGCTCCCCTTCGGGCCAGGAGAGGTAGTCCTGATAACTGTACCATTCCGCCTGTTCCGCAATGCTCATATCGTGCAGTATAGCGCCGGGCAGTTACGCCGCCAACCGGGACATGGTGCCGACATTCCGGCGGGAACTCTGGTCGCTTCACCCTCCATTCTTCAGCGAAGGTCGTCGTTACGTGGCAGGATGCTCCGACCAGGGGAGAAAAGCGCAGCCTCGTACTATTTCATGTCGATCTATAAGAGTCTCTTCTACAACTCCATGGTAACTGTCGTGCCGAGAAAGAGCAGCGTATCCGGGTAAGAATACTTAATTGTCGGCGCCAGAGCCGGCGCGACCTCGAAACTCGATCTGTTAATGAGCAGCCCCTGTACACCGCCAAAGGCGCGCAGAACCAGGCGATCACTGAAGGCCCACGCAGCCTCTACCGAGGGTCCGAGGTACAACGGCTGAAAACCGGCACGGCCAATTCTGGCGTCGCCAGACTCCAGAACAGTACCATCCTCAAGGGTATTGCGGATGCCCCACAGCTCGAACTCCGCCCACGATAGCCGTACACCGGGGCGGAAGGAAAGTCGCTCTTGCCTGCGCAGGCGGTATCCCGCTTCAAAAGAGGTTACGCGGTTCAGGGTGGGACGGCCCTCCAGGAACGTACCGAATTCTGAATCGGTAGAAACTACCTCCTGTTCCTGCATCGGCCCGGAGACGCCGCGGGTACCACCGCCAACACCAAATGTGGATTGCATACCCAGTTCCAGCCCGAAAGGAAAGCGAAGGACGAAGGGCAGTACCACCTGGACTCCGCTGATATCCTGACCGGAGAGTAATTCCATGCCAGCACCCACTGACAGTAGTGGCCTCCACCAGCGCGGTCCGCTGCCCGGCGCGGACGGACTGTGCGAGCCCGCAGCAGGAGGTGCTGCGAGCAACCGTTGTGGGGTGCCGGCGATCCGGAACAGAATACCAAACTCACCCTTGAACTCCGCCGTACCAGCGACCCAGCCATCCGGAGTAAAAGATGAACCACCGTCGCGTTCCGACCGGCCGCTGTTGTAGACGGTCGCTCCCTGAGGTACGGGAGCATAGAGGGTAGCTCCCCCGTACACCATCGCTCCGGATCCGGGCAATGCGTACTCCAGTGCCAGGTGAGGTCCCGACATGAAGTATGTGTGATAGAGACCAACGGCAGGAAACGCGGCGCCGTCAATCCACAGACTCCGGTCGATTTCGGTGAAACGGTACTCACCGCGCAGGTAGAACGCCTCCGTCAGTCTGACTCGCCGCCCGAGACCGAGGTTTATCAGGCTGAACCCTCCACTACGTGCAACAACGCGCCCCTGTCGAACCTCTTCCGAAGCGTCCTGACGGGAAGCCATTAGTGAGGACCGAACCGGTAGGTTAGTTTCCCCCGCTACGTGTGTACTGAGTATGTAGCCGTCCCGGCCTGCCAGAGTTAAGCCGAAGCCGAAATACGGATACACCAGAGCGCTTCCTTCGTTCCCCGGTGCGATCCGGCTGGCGAATCCTGATAGAGGGTAGAATGCGAGTCCCAAGTTTCGCCGCTCATCCGGAAGATACGTACGAAATGGTCGGTCGGAGTCACGTGAGAGGATGATCCGGTCTTCTGCACCACCCCAGCTGTAGCCTATTCCCGTAAGCAGATACCAGCTCAATCGCACCGGCTGAATTGTGCCCTCAATCGGAAATACGCGATCTTC
>SKHA01000085.1 GCA_007117185.1 Spirochaeta sp.
GCCGGGCCACCCGCATCCCCCGATATACCAGGCTGTCCACGTTGCTGCTGGAGAAGAGGAAGGCATCCCCGGTGCTGACGTAACGGTACTGACTGAGGATTTCTCCGAAGGGGGGCATCTCCTGAAGCACCCAGACGCTGTCGTCCGGAGGAATCACCGTGACAACGGGGTCGGGAATGGGCTGCCGAGCCGAAGGGTCATTCACTGCCATGGACTGGCGAAAGAGGTCCAGCCAGTCCCCACGGCGGGGGTTGAAGTACCGGAGGTTGCTGAGTCCCTGGACTCGCCGCAGAGAGTTATACAGCTCCAACTGCTCCGCAGGCTGCAGACCGCGAGGCACAACGATGATCCTCTCGGAGATCACCGTGGGACGTTCTGAACGCAGCGTTCGTGCAATCTGCTCCGCCAGGGGATGATTCGGAATCAGGGCAACATTGCGGTGATCGTCACGATACGATTGAAGACTGCCCCCGGAGGAGAGTGACCGCGCTTCCGCCGGTAACACTGCGCTCAGACCCGGGGCGGCACCCACCCCGAGGGGTGGGAAGACAGCAAGAAGAGCGGCGATGATCGACCACGCAAATGAGCGGCGCATAGAGTTGGAGTCTAGCCACAGTTGAACCGCGATATCAAGGTACGATACAGTCGTTGTCAAGGTTTTTGTATGAGTCGCAACAAGAAAAAGATCGTGCTGGCCACGGGAGACTACCTGGTGATGCTGGCGAGTCTGCTGCTGGTCGTTCTCATCCGCTACGGGGTTAACGAACTACCCGAACGAATCGACCAGCACATGCCGGTTTTTGCGGTCATTTTTCTGTTGTGGGTGACAGTCTTCTACGTCTTCGAGCTGTACGATCTGAGCGCCCCCTTCCGCCATCGCAACTTCTACTACGCCATGACGATAAACGTCGGCCTCGCCATGGTGGTGTTCTATCTGTTTCCTGACGCTCTGGGAATAACCCCCCGACGAAACCTGCTCCTGATCGGCGCTGCGGTGTTCCTCCTCTTCTACGGGTGGCGTTTCCTCTTCAACCGCATCATCGACAAAGCGGGATGGCAACAGGAGGTTGCCATCATCGGAGCGGGCTCCCACGCGTTGCACCTGGCAGAACACATCGCCCAGCGTCGCCGCCTGGGATTTCGGGTTGCCGCGATCGTCTGCGAACCGGAACGAACCCTTCCGGAGACGTTCACGAAGGATACCGTTGCCCGTCTCGGCTCCATCGATGAACTCAGGGGGTATGCGTTGAACCACCGCCTGAATACGGTGGTCATCAGCGAGGAGTGGCTGGACTCGGTGTATCGGGAGCTGTACAACCTTATCCCGTTGCGCCTCAAGTTCTACCAGCTGACGACATTCTGGGAGTTTTTTGAGGAATCGATTCCCATCTACAACGCCCGGGAGACGTGGTTTCTGGAAAACCTCAACCGTGGACCGAGCAGGGGGTATCGCCTGGTGAAGCGCCTGGCGGACCTGGCGGGGGTGATCGTCTTCTCGCCGCTGTTCGTTGCCCTGGCCATCCTGACGGCGCTTCTGGTGCGTATCAGCAGTCCCGGGCCGGTGCTCTTCTCTCAGATCCGGGTCGGACGCAACGGGATGCTCTATCGTCTCTACAAGTTCCGGTCCATGCGTACCGATGCGGAACGTGACGGAGCACAGTGGGCCCAGGAGAATGACCCCAGAATCACAGCCGTTGGGAAGATACTCCGGGCGACACGGCTGGATGAGATCCCCCAGGTTTTCAACGTATTGAAGGGCGAGATGAGCTTCGTGGGGCCACGACCGGAACGTCCGGAGTTCGTCTCGCAACTGGAGAAGACGATTCCCCATTACCAGCTGCGCCATCTGGTCAAACCGGGGCTCACCGGTTGGGCCCAGGTGAAGTACCGCTACGGCGCCAGCGAGGAAGACGCCGCAACCAAGCTCACCTATGATCTGTACTACGTGAAGAATGTCGCTCCCGTACTGGACATCAAGATTCTGCTGAAGACGGTCATGACCATTCTTGGTCGTCAAGGCAGGTAAAATGCGCGTTCTCATCGTCACCCAGGAGGATCCGTTTTATATTCCCCTGTTCTTCAGGGAGTTTTTCCGCGATTCCCGGGACGACATTCATGTGGTTGGGGTAGCGATTCAGAAGCCCCTGGGAAACCGCACAGCTCGAGGGCTGGCCAAACGCATCCGGTCTCTCTACGGCACCCTGGGGTTCGTGGTGATGGGATTGCGCTATCTCTGGCGGAAGATCCTCGGACTGGCCGGCCGGTGGGCCCCCACGGTTCGCGGTTTGTGCCGGCGCTACGACGTACCCCTGGTGGAGGAAACCGACGCCAACAGCGACGCTTTTCTGAACCTCCTGGTAGAGAAGTCGGTGGACTTGATCGTCTCCGTTTCGGCAAGTCAGATCTTTCGCGCACCGGTACTCGCGGCGACTCCCCTTGGGTGCATAAACCTGCACAACGCGCCGCTGCCCCGCTACCGGGGGATGCTGCCGAACTTCTGGCAACTTTATTATGGCGAGACCGAGAGCGTCCTGACAATACACCGCATGGTAGCGGAGCTGGACGCCGGCGCGATTCTGCTGCAGCGGTCCACCCCGATCACCGACTCGATGAGTCTTGAGCAGTTGATCCGGCTCACCAAGATCCGCTCCGCTCACGCCCTCTGGGATCTCCTTGAGCAGTTACGGGATGGCACCGCAACAGAAAGCCCCATGCCTCAGACGGGAGGCAGTTATCACACATGGCCAACCCGAGAGGAAGCCCGGGAGCTGCGACGCCGGGGGAGACGGCTCCTTTGAATCCGGTTATGTCCATCGATCTGGAGGACTGGTTTCAGGTGGAGAACCTGCGTGGCGCAATCTCCCGGGAAAGCTGGGATGAACAGCCGCGCCGGGTGGTGCGGAACACCGAGACGATCCTGGAGATCCTGGAACGCAACGATACCACCGCAACGTTCTTCTGTCTGGGTTGGGTTGCGGAACGCCACCCTGAACTGATCCGCAGAATCGCCGGTATGGGCCACGAGATCGCCAGCCACGGATACAGCCACCGACTGATATACGAGCAGGGAGCCGGCGAGTTTCGTGACGACATCATTCGGGCAAAGGCGCTGCTGGAAGACATTACCGGTGAGGAGGTTCTGGGCTACCGGGCGCCGAGCTTCTCCATCACCGCAGCGGCGCTTGAGGTCCTCGCCGAAACCGGACACCGCTACGATTCCAGCTGGTTTCCGGCGGGAGGACACGACCGCTACGGCAAGCTTGATATGGAGCCACTGGTAGACTGGAGCCTGACCGGAACGAATCCCGATTCTGTGTTAACGCTGAAAACCGGCCTGAAGGAACTGATCATCACGACGCTGCCGTTTGCCCACCGCCATCTACCCTGGGGCGGAGGCGGTTACTTCAGACTGTATCCGCCACGTCTCTTTCGATATGGGTTCCGTCGTGCAATGCGGCGCGCTGGCGGAGGGGTCTTCTACCTGCACCCCTGGGAGGTGGACCCCGGGCAGCCTCGAGTAACCGGGCTGCCGCGAAGCTACGCATTCCGGCACTACATCAACCTGAAACACACCGCGTCCCGGCTGGAGCGGATCTGCCGGACCTTCACCTTCCGGCGGGCCGATCTCACCCTGGGGCTACGCGCCCAACCCCTGCGTAGGTAAAACCGTGGCGCTGGGCCTGGGCGGGGTCAAGGACGTTTCGGGCGTCAAAGATCACCCGGCCGGTCATCAGCTGCGCCGCCCGCTCCAGGTCCAGGTTGCGGAACGCGTTCCACTCGGTAACGATGATCATGCCGTCGGCACCCTCAAGCGCGGCGAACTCATCCTGGCAGTAGAGCAGACGCTGCGCCGCCGCATCGGCGATTTCTCCGCGCAGTTGCGGGTCCAGCCCGCCGCCGAAGGGGCCCTCCCCCAGCACGGCGGTGCGGAAGTTTTCTATCCCTTCCGGGTCGAAGGCGCGGACCTGGGCACCCTGCCGCAACAGCTCCTGAACGATCTCGATAGCGGGGCTTTCCCGGACGTCGTCAGTCTCGGCTTTGAACGCCAGCCCCAGGACGGCCACCGTCTTTCCGGCTACACCGCCGCCCATCAGCCGTACCAGCTTGGTGGCGGTAATCCGTTTCTGCTCGTTGTTGGCGTGGACTACCTCCCGGATGAGGCTCATATCCACCCCAAGGGCGTCGCCGGTAGCCACCACCGCTTTGGTATCCTTGGGGAAGCAGCTGCCGCCGTAACCGGGGCCGGGGTGGAGAAACTTGGGGCTGATCCGGCCGTCCATGCCCATGCTGCGGGCGATGGTGTGGATGTCCGCCCCGGCGGCCTCGGCCAGGTTGGCCATCTGGTTGATAAAGGTGATCTTGGTTGCCAGGAAGGCGTTGGAAGCGTACTTGATCAGCTCCGCCGTCTCCAGGTTGCACCACACAAAGGGGGTCTGAATGAGGTTGAGCGCCCGGTAGATGTCTTCAAGATACCTCCGGGCGTTGTCGTCCTCCACACCCAGAACGATGCGGTCGGGGTGGAAGAAGTCCTGAACAGCCTTGCCTTCCCGCAGGAACTCGGGGTTGCTGGCTACAGAGAACCCCTCGCCGGGGGTGGCGCCGCTGGTCTCGGCGATGATCTGCTGTACCCGCCGGTTGGTTCCCACCGGGACGGTGCTCTTGGTAACCACCACTTTATACGCGGTGAGGTTCTCGCCAATGGAGCGCGCCGCCGCTTCAACCTGGGACAGGTCGGCGTGACCGTCCGCAGCGGGAGGGGTCCCCACCGCAAGAAAGACGATGTCCGCCTCGCGAATCGCCGCACCACCCGCGCTGGTAAAGGTCAGCCGCCCGGTGGCGAGGTTGCGCTGCAGATAGTCCTCCAGCCCCAGCTCGTAGATGGTGGGGGTGCCGCCGTTAAGGGTATCAACGATATCCTGCCGCAGGTCCACCCCGACGACGGTATTGCCGAAGTCCGCCAGCCCTACCGAGGTGACCAGTCCAACGTAGCCCGTTCCGAGTACCGCAATTTTTTTGGCCATTGATTATTCCGTTTCCTGTTGTTTCTGCTGCCGGAACCACTGAACGTAGTGCCGAATCCCCTCTTCTATGGGGGTGGATGGTTTGTATCCGAAGGTTTCTGCCGCCCGGGAGGTGTCCGCCCAGGTCTGCTTCACGTCGCCAGGTTGCTCAGGCTGCCGATCCAGTCGGGCCCGCATCCCCAGGGTCCGCTCCAGGATCTCGATCAGCTCTCCCAGGGCGACGGTACGGCTTTCACCAAGGTTGAATACCTGCCAGCTACCGGCGTCCTGTGTCACGATCCACTCAAGGGCGCCCAGGATCCCCGAAAGAATATCGTCGATGTAGGTATAGTCCCGCCGGGTGGTGCCGTCACCGTACACCGGAATGGGCTGGTCCCGGCTGATCAGGCGGGTAAACTTGGCGATGGCCAGGTCAGGACGCTGCCGGGGACCGTATACGGTGAAGAAGCGCAACGCCGCCACCCGCATCCCGTGAATGTGGCTGTAGGTGTGGGTAAGCAGCTCCCCCGCTTTCTTGGTTGCCGCGTAGGGCGAGATGGGGTGGTCCACCCAGGCGTCCTCACGGAAGGGAACCTCTGCAGTGTTGCCGTAGACCGACGAACTGGAGGCGAAGATCAGGTCCCTGACGTTCCCGGCGTTCATCGCCTCAAGCAGGTTGACCGTACCCTCCACGTTGACCCGGGTGTACGCGTGAGGGTCCTCAATGCTGGGGCGTACCCCTGCCTTGGCAGCCAGATGAATCACCGCATCGATGGAGCGCCCCGCCTCCGCGGCGGTGCCGATCACGTTGGCCAGTGCCCGGGGATCCAGCAGGTCCGCTTCGTAAAAGCGAAACCCCGTCTGGTCCTGCAGAGCAGCAATGTTGCGATCCTTGATCTCCCGGTCGTAGTAGGGATCGAAGTTGTCTATTCCATACACCACGTGCCCCGCGGCAACGAGGCGCTCCGCCACGTGAGACCCGATGAAGCCGGCCACGCCGGTCACGAGGATGTTCATGAGGAGGATGGTAACGCGCCGGAGCGCGACTTTCAAGCCTCGTCGAAGAGGCGGTCCACCAGAGCGTCCCGACCCAGCAGGAGGCGCCGGACCCGCCATTCCGGAAGCAGGAACGGGTACGGACTGGTTGAGATCCGTGCCGGGAACCGTCGGCTGTCGTCGGGTGGGCCGATCCGCAGCAGCACCTGCATCTCCGATGTCGACGGGTGGGACTGCACTTCCACCTCGAAGATCGTCTCTTCCCAGGGGGTGTCCTCCGGGAGGTACGCCATCGCTGTCAGCGAAGAGAGCTCCTGCAGCAGGTCGTCCACCCGCTGCGGGGCGGCGTCCGTTCCCGCGAGGATCCATCCATCACCGTCGGGCCTCACAAGGACCTCTTCACCAGGGTGGTCGGCGGTGAGATCCCGGATCTTGACCCCCTGCACCGTTGCGGCGGGGACCCGGGCCACCACCATGTCCCGGAAGTCCTCCACCTCGGCGAAGAGGCGGTTGCCCAGGGTGCGGGGGAAGCGCAGAATCGGTCCCTCCCGGTTTACCCGGCCGTAGACGGTATCCCCGGCGGGTGCAGTGTGGCCGAGTTCGACGGTGAGGGTGGTCTCGCCGTTGGCGGCGCTGGTGGCGCCAGCCCCACCGGAGACGGTCAGCCGCCGTCGCGTTTCGCCGGTGAGTCCGTACTCCTGCAGGTTTCCCCGCTCGGTGACGATCCCCAGCCGCGGGGCGCCCTCAAGGGGCTCCAGCAGACGGGCCACCACTTGGGCGTCAGCCGGGAACTGCTCGGGGCCCACCAGCCAGCGCTCCTGCCCGCTACCCTCTTCTCCAGTGGCAGCGGCAGTGGCAGCAGCAGTGGCACCGGCGTCCCGGGTGAGAATAACCGTTCCCGCTTCGCTCTCGATCTCAATCCGGTTGACCGGGTCGGGGAGCTTCGGTAGCACCAGGGCGTTCCGGTCCGGTCTGGTGTAGCCCTGCAGCAGGTATACAACCAGCAGCACCGCCGCCACCGCGGCATACACCATGGTCCGTCGTTGCAACAGCTCTCGCATCATCGCTCCTCCTGACTGGTTTCACGAAAGATATGCTGGATCTCCCGGCTGTGGGCCCGGCGGCGCAGCCACACCGCCACCCCGATGAGGATAACCAGGGCAGGTACTGCAACTACGTTGGCCAGCCGGGCGAACGCCGGGACCGCCGGCGAGGATACCTCCAACCGCGGTACCCCCAACCCCTTGCTGCGCAGCTCGGCAAACCCCGGGGCCCCCTTCAGGACGTCCACCGCGTTCATGAGAAACGTTCCGTTGGGGGTGCGGTTCTGCCCGTCCAGGAGCTGCGGCGAGGTCACCTCGGAGGAGCTGACCACCAGAAGCTGCCCTCCCGGTGCTGCGGTACGCCGAAAGCGGGTTACGACGGCGGGGCCCTCCAGTGGTGTCGCCGCGGCGGGATCGGTCTGGTCAGACACCGGTCCGTCAAAGAAACTCTCGAATCCACCCGAGGCGATGACCGCTACCGTTCGTGCTCCGGTGGTCTCTCCGGGGGGCGGGCCCTGGGTCCAGGGGCCGATCTCCTGGGGAAACTCCACCGTCCAGCTTCGCGATGAGGTCTGCAGCAGAGGGGTCACCGTGACCGGGTCGGAGGAGGTGTCCCGGATCTCGGTCATATTGAAGAGGATCATCTCTTCCAGGGCGGAGGTGATCACCGAGTCGCGGTTGAAGGAGGCGCCGGAGAGCAGGGGCGCCTGAAAGACCCGCTGCTGACCCTGAGCGCTGCGGGCGATGAAGCTCTCCTCATCCAGAACAAACTCCCCGGTCACCGTTACCCCGTGGTGCGCCAGCAGCTCCTCCAGCCCCGTCAGGACCTGCTGCCACTCCGGCTGCGCGCCGAACATCATCTCCTGTTGCGTCGGGATCCGTTCGAAGTACCGGTCCAGGAAGACCAGAAGGGAGCCGCCACCCAGGAGAAACTGGTCCAGGCGATACAGCGCCAGCTCGCTATACTGCTGCCGGGGACCATTGATCACCAGGGTGTCCATACCCGTCGGGATGGGCTCCTCCGCTGGATCGATCTGGAGCACCTCGTAGCGTTCGTCCAGGAGCTGCGCGAAGGGGCCCGCGCCGGTGCGCTGAAAGTCACGCAGCGGCCGCTCCCCCGCTCCGGTGAGGTAGCCCACGGTGGGGTTGGCGGCGACGAGGGTGCGCAGGGCCTGGCGCAGGTCCTCTTCTATCTGCTGCGGTTCGTCCAGGGAGTAGCCACCAAAGAATCCGCTGTAAATCTGCAGGGGTACCAGCTGGGTACGGTCGCCCAGGGTGATGGCCAGCTCCAGAAGGCCGCTGCGCTCGGCGCCGTCTGACCCCTGCCAGCGCAGGGGGCGCATACCCAGTTGGGTGGCCACCTCAGCCACCTCCGAAAGGGACGGCTGCAACAGCTCCCAGGTGATACGGTCGTAGCTGTCCCGGTTGATCCGTTGATGAATCTCCTCCAGCTCCCGGGGAAGGCGGTCGAATCCATCGATCCCCAGCTCGGCGATCTCCGGGGAGATCGCTCCCACCATCCGCACCGGCTCGGAGATCCCCGCCAGAGTGTCCGAAGCGGTGACGGCGCTGCGGATCGCCTGGGTAAGGCGGTACTCCAGCCCCTCGGTGGAGGTGATGCGGTCCACCACCTCGACGGTGGAACCGTAGAGGACCACCGCTCCCAGAAAGACCGCCCGGGACTGGAACTCGTCGGAGCGGATTTCCTGGATCTCCACCTGCTGCAGGCCGTACTGTGTCGCCGCCTGACGGCCCTCGGGGCTGGCGGTGTCGACAACCTCTACGGTGATGCGCCGGCGGTCCCGGGAGGTGTACTCCCGCAGGAGATCCAGCAGATACTGGCGAACGCTGTTGTACGGTGCGGGAACCTGTCCGCTGTAGAACACCTCGATGCGCAGCGGGTCCTCCAGACGGGAGAGAGTCTCCCGGGTAACCCCGGAGAGGCGGTAGGCACCGCTGCTGGTGAGGTCCAGCCGGAAAAATGCGTTGGTGCTCACCAGGTTTGCCAGAATGATGATTGCAAGCAGCAGGACAAGATTTACGGAAGCGATTTTGCGGGTCATCGGTATGGCTCCTACTGTTCCCGCTTCAGGCGGTGGTTGGTGAGAATGAGAAAGAATCCCATTACGCTGAGAAAATAGACCAGGGACCGGCTGTCCACCACCCCCCGGGTGAAGGAAGAGAAATGTCCGCTGGTGCTCAGATACTCAACCAGGGGAACCACGGCGGTGGGCATCAACACCAGGAAGCCGTCGATGAGAGCCAGAACCAGGCAGATCACCAGCGCCAGGATCAGCGCCACCGTCTCCGACCGGGCTACCGCCGAGGCGAAGAGCCCCGCCGCAGCGTAGGCTCCGGTGAGCAGCGCCGCGCCCAGGTATCCGGCAACCACCGGCCCGGGGTCCAGACGACCCATGGCACCAACAGTGATCGCGAAGATGAGAGTGGGCGCCAGCAGGAACAGTCCGGTAAGCCACAGCGCCAGAAATTTGCCCGCCACAATCTGGACGGTGGTAAGGGGAAGAGTGGAAATCACCTCCCAGGTGCCCCGGCGGCGCTCCTCGGCGATGAGGCGCATCGCCAGCGCCGGCATCAGCAGCGCCAGTAAAAGCGGGAGAAGAGAAAAGAATCCCCGCATCTCGGCGCGGTCAAAGAGGAAAAAGGTCGAGAAGAAGAGCGCTGCGGTGGTCCCCAGAAAGACCACCCCCACCACGTAGGCAATCGGGGACTGAAAGTACGCCGCCAGCTCCCGGCGGGTAAGGGCAAGGGTTTCACGCATTGGTAAGCTCCTGAAATACCTGTTCGAGGGAGGTTCGCTCCCAGGAAAGCTCCCACAGTTCAAAGGCGGGCTCGCCGGAGGTTCCCGGGGCTTTGGCGGCATGGAAGATCTCCGGGCGCAGATCCGCTCCACCAGTGGCGGAGACCATCGCCCCGGTCAACGGTCCGGCGGGGTCGTCTTCGATAAACGACTCCACCGCAACCACGCCGGGAATAGCCAGCAGCTGCTGTCGCAGTGCATCCTCGGCTATCCCGCGGGCAAGAACCCGGACGCGCTGGACAGCGCCGCCGTGGGCGGCGCCAGCGGAGAACTCGCCGATGGACCCGTCGTAGCGGATCGTTCCGTGGTCGATGACGATCACCCGGTGGCACAGCGCCTCCACCTCCTGCATGATGTGCGTGGAGAGCACCACCGTTTTGGTGCCGGCAATCCGGCGGATCAACTCGCGCACCTCGACGATCTGATTGGGGTCGAGGCCGCTGGTAGGCTCGTCCAGGACGAGGATACGGGGGTCGTGAAGGAGCGTATGCGCCAGCCCCACCCGCTGCCGGTACCCTTTGGAGAGTTCCCGGATCGGCTTGTGGGCGTGGCTGTCCAGCCCGGTCATGCGGATCACCTCGGGCACACGCTGTTTCCCGTCCAGACCGTGCAGCCGCGCCTCCCACATCAGGTAGTCCCAGGCGATCATGTCGTCGTAGAGCGGCGCCGACTCGGGCAGATACCCGATATGCCGCTTCAGGTCCGCCCGCTCCGGGCCGAACTCCTGCCCGTCAAAGGTCACCGTCCCGGCAGTAGCCCCAAGGTAGCCGGTCATGATGCGCATCGTGGTGGTCTTACCGGCGCCGTTGGGGCCCAGCAGCCCCAGGATTCCTCCGGATTCTACTTCGAAGGAAACCCCGTCGAGGGCCTTCAGGTCGCCGTAGTCCTTGGTCACGGACTCGAATCGGATCATTGAGAGCTCCTGTGGTCGAAATTGAGTGCACTACACTGGTAGTGAAAAGACATTACCAGAAAATTGCCGGAATATTACAGGTTTGTAAGAATCATCGGCAGAGGGCGGTCGCGGGAGGGGCCGACCACCCCTCCCTACTTGAAGAAGTCTGCCAGGTAGGCCCGCTGCGCGTCGGTGAGATGGTCGTGGCTCACCCCCAGCGACTTCAGCCGGAGCTGCGCCACCTCCCGGTCGATCTCGTCGGGGACAGGGATCACCTCGTTGGGCAGCGGCGTGGCTGCCGCGGCGCCTCCTGCGGCTGAGCCGTTGCGGTGCCCCACCAGGTAGCGGGCACTCAGCGCCTGGAGGGCGAAGCTGGTATCCATGATCTCGGCGGGGTGTCCGTCCGCCGCGGCGATGTTGACGATCATCCCGTTGGCGATCACGTTGACCCACCGCCCGTCTGCCAGACGGTAGCCGGTGAGGTTCTGCCGCACCTCCACCACTTCCTCGGCCTGGCGCTTCAGGGCGTCCAGGTTGATCTCGTCGGAGAAGTGCCCCGCGTTGGCCAGAATCGCGCCGTCTTTCATGGCGTTCAGGTGCGCCGTGTCCACTGTGTCCCGGACGCCGGTGCTGGTGATAACGAAGTCCGCCTGCGCGGCCGCCTCCACCATCGGCATCACCCGGTGGCCGTCCATCACCGCCTCCAGCGCTTTGACCCCATCCACCTCGCAGACGATCACCCGGGCGCCCATCCCGGCGGCCCGGGCGGCGATGCCGCGGCCGCACCAGCCGTACCCGGCGATAACCACGGTACTGCCGGTGACCACCAGATTGGTGGTGCGCATGATCGCGTCCATAGTGCTCTGACCGGTGCCGTAGCGGTTGTCGAAAAGGTGTTTCATCTGCGCGTCGTTTACCGCCAGGACGGGAAAGGAGAGCCTGCCGGCGCGCTGCCGGGCGCGATTGCGCAGGACCCCGGCGGTGGTCTCCTCGCAGGCGCCGATGACATCGCCGGCGTGCTGGTGCGCCCCCTCGTGGAGGTGGTGCACCAGGTCGCCGCCGTCGTCGATCACCACGTGGGGCGCCACCTGCAGCGCCGTGAGCTGGTGGGCTTCAAACTCTTCCGGGGTGGCGCCGTGCCAGGCGTAGACGCTCAACCCCCGCTGGGCCAGCGCCGCCACCACGTCGTCCTTGGTGGAGAGGGAGTTGCTGCCGGTCACCGCGACCTGGGCGCCACCGGCGGCGATGACCAGCGCGAGGTACGCCGTCTTGGCCTCAAGGTGCACGCTCACCGCCGCCCGAAGCCCCGCGAAGGGCTGATCGATGCGAAACTGCTCCTCAAGACCCCGCAGCACCGGCATGTTCCGGCGGACCCACTCGATCTTGCGGTTGCCCTCGGCAGCCAGAGCGGGGTCCCGCAGGATGGAAGGGGGCATGGGGCGGTGGTCGGCGGCGCTCACATCGCCTCCAGAATTGCCTGGATGAGGGCCACGAAGGTGTCCTGCACCTGCCGCCCCGTCTCGATCACCTCTTCGTGATTCAGAGGCTGGTCCAGGATTCCTGCGGCCATGTTGCTGATCGCCGAAATCCCGAGAACCCGCATGGACGCGTGGGCGGCGGTGATCACCTCCGGAACGGTGGACATCCCCACCGCGTCGGCACCGAGGGTACGGAGCATGCGAATCTCCGCGGGGGTCTCGAAACTCGGCCCGGCCATGTGCGCGTAGACCCCCTCACGGAGCGCTATCCCCGCCTGCTTCGCCACCTTCCGCGCCAGCTCACGGAGCGCAGGGGTGTATGCAGCGGACATGTCGTTGAAGCGCGGCCCGAACTGATCGATGTTGGGGCCCCGCAACGGGCTATCGGTGAAGAGTTTGATGTGATCGGTGATGAGCATCAAGTCGCCTGGTTCGAAGGCGGTGTTGACCCCTCCGGCGGCGTTGGTAACGATGAGGGTCTCCACCCCCAGCAGCTTCATCACCCGCACGGGAAAGACCACCTCCTCCATGGAGTAGCCCTCGTAGTAGTGAAAGCGGCCCTGCATCACCGCCACCGGACCACCCCCGAGGTCGCCCAGGACCAGCCGTCCGGCGTGGCCCTCCACGGTGCTTACCGGAAAGCCCGGGATGTCCTCGTAGGGGATCGCATCGGAGCCGGGTATGCGGTCACCGAGGACACCCAGCCCGCTGCCGAGAATGAGCCCCGTCCTGGGTATGACTGCGCTGCGGGTTCTGATGTAATCCGCCGCGTTCTGCGCTGCCTTCAGCGCCTCTGTCTGCTGTGGTTGTGGTTGTGCCATGGTGACCCTCCAAAAAAAAGACCGGACAGCGTACGCTGCCCGGTCCTATTGTACACGATACGGTGGGTCAGTCCAGCAGGTGCTGGATCTGTCCGC
>SKHA01000299.1 GCA_007117185.1 Spirochaeta sp.
AGGTCTCGCTCCATCTCCTGCATCTCTCCGGCAGGTTCCAGAATCCACAGTGTTCCCTGAGCCAGAACGACGCCGTGGCCGGATATCTCGCCCCGGGACCAGCGGTACAGGTCCAGCAGCTGGTAGCTGAAACGAGGGCGTTGGTCCGCCGGGTGGTCCTGGACCTCCGGCAGGCGCACCGCACGAAAGAAGCCTGCCACCATGGGATGACCGAGGCGTTTTTCCTCAAGAAGTGGCACCGCCAGGCTGTTACCCGGCCCGATCTTCACGAAATAGTAGTCCACGAGGTCAATTGTAGCACTTTTTCCGTTAATCATCGCGAGTCATCATGGAAGTGAGGTGATGACGGGTAATCTGCCCCATATTCCGGCTCTCCTTGAACGTTGCATCCCGGTGGTAGCGGGCCAGGTCAGCTCCCAACCGCTCTGTCCGGTCCGGCGTCGATATGGTGTCCTGTTCCATGCAGTACAAAAGATCATCCAGCCGGGACCACGACGCTTTCAGGCGCCGTGCCATGAGCCCCCGCTCCTCCATCTGGTATTGTCTGATCGTTGTTGGCTCCAGCATGTCCCAGACCAGTTGCAGCATTGTCTCGTTCTCGACGTAGAAGTGGGGCAGGTATACTTCGATCTGGCCTTCGTAGCTTTGCTGGTCGAAGTCGATCGCTCGGACCCGGATCTGCTTCATGTCGAAATCCTGGGTGACCACCACCACGTAGTTGTAACTGCGCATGTCCCCCAGGAGCTTGGCAAAACAGCGCTCGGAGAACTTGACGAACTCCTTGGCAATGCGGACCCGCGTCTCTTCCCGGCGGAGATCGCGGTTCTTCAGGTAGACGTCTCCAGGAATGCCGGCAATGTGCTCCTCTATCAGCGTTGCTCCGGCCACGAGAAAGTCGATGCGATTGGGCGCCAGCAGGTGCTCCAGCTCCAATCCGTAAACCCGGGAAGCATCTGCCCGCTTGACGTAATAGTAATCATGATTGTCGTTGAAGCGGTTGACCACCCGGATGCGAAACGGCTTGGAGTTGCCGAAGTTGCAGTACTCCACCCGGCTGATGTACAGGTGGTCGGTGAACTCTGGTGTGTCCGGGGTCTTGAGGAACGCATAGATCTGCTTCAGCTCCTGCTGGATCGCCTCCCACTGCCCGTGAGGGTAGAGGACCCAGTCCCAAAACGTTTCCTCTCCCGTAGCGGTCTGCAGGGGAAACACGTCCTGGTATTCCAGCAGGTCGTCGTAGGCGAGGGTGAACGGAGCGGTGCGCTGCACCTCCTGCAGGTACTCCTCCAGGAGGGGAGAAACGGGGAAAGAGGGCTTCTTCTTGCTGATCCGGACCCACGCCCGCTTCGGGATCTGCCTCATCGACTCAATGTACTATACAATAGGTGACATGATGCAACCATTCGACGCGCTGGAACCTCGTCTGATCATAACTGCCGTGGAGTCGTGCCTGGGGGTGCGCCTGGACGGAAGCATCTATCCTTGCGCCAGTTACGTGAATCGGGTCTACGGGGTCAACGGGGACTCCGGCGCTGAGTACATTGTCAAGTTCTATCGTCCGGACCGCTGGAGTTTTGAGGCGATTGCAGCAGAACACGCGTTTCTACGGGAGCTCTCCGACGCGGAAGTGCCGGTGGTCCCGCCGCTGGAAGACGAGGACGGGGATACCCTTTTCGAGATCGAGGTGGACGACGGCGAAGAAGGAACTGTCTACCCCTGTGCGATCTTTCCCAAGCGGGGTGGACGCACCTTCGACGCCGAAGACGATGACCACTGGCTGCGCCTCGGGGCGCTGGTGGGACGCATGCATGGTGTGGGGGCGCAACGGGACGCTCCGGAGCGCATTCTTCTGGATCCCTCCGAGTGGGGTGGGGGAAATCTTGACGCCCTGGTGGCGGATGGCAGCATTCACGAGGAGTGCCGTAACGAGTTCGTTGAGATCGTGGAGGACGCACTGCAGGAGATGGAAACGCGCTTTCAGGGTGTTCCAGTTCAGCGAATCCACGGCGACTGTCACCGCGGGAACATTCTTGACCGCCGGGATGAGGGGCTGCTGCTTATCGACTTTGATGACATGATGCGCGGCCCGGCGGTGCAGGACCTGTGGCTTCTGCTGCCGGACCACCGGGATCAGTCTCAGCGGGAACTGACGCTGCTGTTGGACGGGTACCGTCAGTTCAGGCCGCTTCATGAAGAGCAGTTTGAGCTGATCGAGGCGCTGCGATTCCTGCGAATGGTTCATTATCTGGCGTGGCAGGCGCGGCAGCGTCGGGATCAGCACTTTCAGCGACAGTTTCCCGACTGGGGCAGCCGATCCTTCTGGATCAAGGAAGTTGAAGACTTGCGGGATCAGGCGCGGCTGTTGTGAGGGCGTGGCCAATGTGGCCTGTGGGTGAATAATAGATTACTATTTTACCATGACACTGGAACGGGCGATAACGTTGCGGGGGAACGGAGATGTTCAACGGTCCCGGGCACTCCTTGAAGAGATGCAGGAGATCACCCCGGAGGATGGGCGGGTCTCCTTTCATCTGGCGCTCACCTGCATCGCCGGGAGCGATGAGACCACCGCAATCCGACTGTTAGCCCGGGCGGTAGAGCTGGGGCTCCCTGCCTCGGAGGAGATCGAAGCGGTCCTCGCCTGGACCGCGTGCCTGCGTACCCGCAAGCGATACTTCGAGGCGGCCCGGGTGCTGCGGTCGGCACTGGAACGACACCCCGATGAGGCGGTGTTGCAGGCCTTCCTTGCCCTGACGATGCACACGATGGGGATGCACGGCGAAGCAGCGCAGATGATGGTGAATGTGGTCGTTCAGACCAGCGGTAACCGACGGGTTCAGGACTTCGCGACGGCCCTCAGGCATTACGCGGATCAGTTGTAGCAGCGTCTATTGCCGCTGAACCGACGACCGGTCTTCCGGGGGCCACATTGCATCCGGCAGAAACAGCTCCGGGCGGTATTCGAAATGCAGCGAGTCAAAAAAGAGCCAACGGCCGCCCCAGACAAAGCGGTGGCGCTCGAACACTTCGACGATCGGCATCGGCACCACCCACCGCCGTTCCAGCGGGATGTCCCACCACTCTTCAATACCCGCCTGCTCCGACCACTGCCAGTACGCGCTGCGGCCGAAGTACGACCGCGGAATCAGGTCGATGGCGGTTCCGTAGGCGTGATTGCTCCGCGTAGCGGTGCCGGCTATCCGGCGCCAGAAGAAGCCCTCCACAGCGGCAAGACTCGCAATAAAGCGGCGAACTTCCTCGTCCCGGGACGCCAGGTCCCGGATTTCATCGTCTATCGACGCCACTTTGTCCTGTATCAACGGGTGGACCCGAACGGTGAATCCCATCAGCGGCACCGTGACCATCGTCCGCCGGGCCTGGCTTGCGGTACGCACCTGGTACAACGCCGAGGCAAAGCCGTTGTGCCGTTCCGGTGGCTGCAGGCGCATCATTTCTCGGTAGGAACGCAGCTGTTGCTCCCGCTCCGGTGAGAGAAGGGGGACCGTCAGAAGGCCCGTCTCGTACCGATAGAACAGGTGGCGGCTGAATCGGGCCCATTCATGACGGGCTTTTTCCGGGAGGAGCCGTCCGTTGGCCCAGAAGATATACTGACCGTTTAC
>SKHA01000163.1 GCA_007117185.1 Spirochaeta sp.
CGCTCTCTCTCTTCTAGGCGGGGATATGCGGATGGGGTTCTTCCTGGGCCCCATGGTGGGCGGTGTGGTGACGCTCTACTTCGGTTACCCTGTAGTTTTTGTGGCCAGCGCCGGGGTGATATGTGCCGCCGCCGTGATGAGTCTGCGCTGGCTGCCTTCGCACCTTGCGGCCCCTCCGGAAGCTGCGGTGCAGCCGGCGACGCCGGTCGTTCAGGTGCTTCGGGAAAACCTGAGGGTCTTCTCCACGGCGGGAGTTGCCATTGTGGCGCTGCAGGTGATGCGCTTTGCCCGTCAGGTTGTGCTGCCCCTGTGGGGGGTGCAGATCGGTATCGACGTGGCCGCCATCGGGTCGCTGTTCAGCATCATGTACGGGATGGAGCTGCTGCTCTTTTACCCTGCCGGGCACATCATGGACCGCTTCGGTCGCAAAGCCACGGGTGTTCCGGCGATGGTGATCCTGGCGGCGTCCCTGTTGCTGACACCACTGGTTCACACCTACGGAATTTTCGTTCTGGTGGTGCTGCTCAGCGGGATAGGCAACGGCTTGGGGTCGGGGATCAATATGACCCTCAGTACCGACTACGCACCGGATCATGCCGCCGGGCAGTTTCTGGGCATCTGGCGGACCATCGGTGATGCCGGGACTGCGGCGGGGCCGGTTCTGATTGGGGTGCTGGGAGCGACGTTCTCCCTGGCGCTGTCTCCAGTGATCGTCGCCGGAATCGGGTTGGCCGGGGCAGCGATGCTGCTCTTCCTGGCCCCGGCTCCCCAGGGTGGGGAAGCCGGTTCAGATCAGTAGCCGCCGGTAGCGCCGGCGGGCTCTCAGTTACGGTTGCGTCCCAGCCCGGGAGGGGTGTTTATCAGGCGACGCTCCGAGGTCCCGTCACCTGCGACGGCCATCCGACCGCCAGGCTCTATGGTGGCGTCCCGTTGCGCTACCTGGCCGCCGCCTTCGCCGCTCCCTGCCCAGCGTGGCATGCCCGACTCCTGCCAGAACTCGTGGACACTGTCGCCGATGCTGATCGAGATCGGGGCGATGTGCTGTTCATAGATAAACCCATCCACCTGAGCGGTTACTCCGGGGGTAAACAGCTGCTCGTCGCCGTGACCGTAGGGGCCCAGATGCAGTTCCCAAAGGGTTGCCCCTGATTCGCCGGCTGCTGACTCGTCCAGGTACCACTCGTCATGCTGGTGCACCAGTGTGCCGCTGACGCTGCCTCGCTCTCCCCGGGCGGAGACAACGCGCCCTGTTGGCTCTTCATCGAGAGCGACCGCAGTGTCTGCCATCAGGGTGCCTGCCACCAGTGCAAACGCCAGTGCCGTTGTGATCATCATTGCTCGTTTCATTTTCAACCTCCATTGAAATCTGATATTCAGAGTATCGCCTGCGCCTGTGGTGCGGCGGTGGGGTGTCTATGGAGTCTCTGTGAAGATAGAATCTGTGGTAATGGTTGTTCCGAAGGTTCTTTTTCTGGAGTCGTTCTACGGTGGTTCCCACGAGGTCTTTGCCCGGGGGTGGCGCGATGCCAGCGAGTTCGACATCGAACTGGTCACGCTGCCGGCGAGGCGATACCGCCTGCGGGCGCGCACCGCGGCGCTGGAGTTTTCGGAAATGGTGGACGATCTGTCGCCGTTTGACGTGGTGGTGGTGACCGATCTTCTGGACCTGCCTGATTTGCGGGCTGCCTGGCGCGGTCCTTCTGTTCCACCGGTCCTGCTGTACATGCACGAGAGTCAGATCACCTATCCCGGGGGCAGCGACGCCACCGTGGATGATCACCTCAGGGACGTTCGAAACTGCCTCGCCGCCGACAGGGTGGTCTTCAACTCCGGCTATCACCGCGACGGATTCCTCGGTGCGGTTGGTCGGCTGGAAAAGGAGTTGCGGCAGGACCTGCCCGCACAGGAACCCGCACCGCCGGGGTGGACGGATCGCATCGAGGCGAAGAGCACGGTGGCGTACCCGGGGGTGGCGATTGCCCAGGTGGGGGCAGGGGCCCCGAGGGGCGTCGGGGCGGTGCCGCGGATCCTCTGGAATCATCGCTTCGAGTGGGACAAGCAGCCGGGGGTATTTCTGAAAGCGCTGCGACAGGTTGCGGGGCAGGGGGTGCCCTTTGAGGTGGTCCTGCTGGGGGAGCGCCCCCGGGGTGTGGCCGGGCAGGGGCGGCTGATCCAGGAGCTCGGGAAGCGGGTGCTGCCGGTCTCGTATATCCCGGAGCGCAGTCGCTACCTGCAGGAGGTTGCCCGCTGCGACATTGTGGTCTCCGCTTCGGTTCAGGAGAACTTCGGCATCGCTGTGGTGGAGGCTGTGGCGGCGGGGTGCGTTCCTCTCCTGCCTGATCGACTGAGCTACCCCGAGATCATCCCGCCGGAACTGCACCCCCACGTTCTCTACCGGGACGACTCTGATCTGGCAGACTCGCTGACCAGGCAGCTCGCTTCGCTTGAGGACCTGCGCCGGCGGTGTGGAGGGTTACCGGGGCAGATGGGTCGTTTCGCCTGGCCTGCCGCTGCGGCGCGCCTGGACGCAGAAATTGCGGCGCTCATTCCATGACCTGCCGGATGTAGCCCACCGTCACCTCCTGGAACCCCGGCTCGTCCTCGATGTCGATAAGCATCAGCTCCAGGTCGAACCCTTCGGGAAGCCCGAGCATCAGCAGAAGTTCCTGCGGATCCATCGCCGCGGCCCCGGCCAGCTCGGTGAGGGTCATCATCGGCGTGATTGCCAGCTCGCTCCTTTCGGCTCCGGCGGGGGCATCGGCGGGGGTATTGGTGGGGACATCGGTGGCGGCGGTACTGAGCGGGGCCAGCGCTGGCAGCAGGATCAGCGCGATGGTAGCTGCGGTGATCGCCGTTCCCCGGCGCAGGGGCATCCGCCCGGCAGGGCCCGCCCACTGCAGCGCCCCCTTAACCGGGCAGGCCTCGATACAACGCTCGCAGCGGTTGCAGCGGCTGTCCCGCACCGCCGGTTGCGTCGCTACGGCGATGTGAAAGGGACACGCCCGGGTGCACTTGGTGCAGGAAATGCAGGTCTCCTTGTTCCGGCGGATCGTCCAGGGGCTGATCTTCGAGATCGTTCCCTGCACCGCCCCCCATGGGCACAGCCAGCGGCACCACGGGCGTTCAATGAAGAAGGACGCCACCAGGACCACCGCCAGCAGCACCAGCGCGGTCACCGGGACAGCAGCGGTCCACCCGTGAAAGAGGGCGTAGGAGATGTTGATTGCGTCGGGGGTGATCGAGGCCAGCAGCAGCAGCGGAACCAGCCACCGGAGCCACCGCAGGGCGCGGTCACCGGGGACGCGCCGGTTGTATCGCTTGCCCAGGACGCGTTTTCCCAGCCCACCGATCCATTCCTGCACCGAGCCCAGTGGGCAGGCACGACCGCAGAAAACCGGCCCCAGGATCACCGTCGCCAGCAGGACCCCTGCGGGAAGCCAGTACAGGATGCCTCGCTGAAGGAGAGCGTCCATTACGTTCCGCATCGCTCCAAAGGGACAGAGTCCCTGAATCTCCGGGATCCAGGGGACGGTAAATCCCAGGTTGCGGGTGGTTACTCCCGCCAGGAGGATCACCACCACCGCCAGCTGCAGGGGCAGGCGAGCCTTCACAG
>SKHA01000186.1 GCA_007117185.1 Spirochaeta sp.
CGCCCCAGCACCTCCTGGCGGGAGTATCCGAACAGGACGGTGAACCCGGGGTTGCAATCGGTGATCCGCCGCTGCGCGTCCACCACGATGATCGCGTCGGTTATGCTCTCAAAGAGGAGCTGGTAGCGGTGGTCGCTGGAGCGCGCGGACTCGCGGGCAGCGATCTGTTCGGTGATATCTTCAAAAGCGGCGTGGACCGCGTAGGGGCTGGTTGTCTCCGGAGCGACCAGGGGCACCGCGGTGATGCGCAACCACACCCGGCTCTCGTCACTGGGGCGAAAAACGCTGCGGACAACCGGGCCCACCGTCTCTCCCGTTCGCAACGCGACCATCGCCGGGTGGTCCGCGCCGGCAACGGGGGTGCCGTCTTCGGTGGTCATCTGCCAGCGGGGATCCATGGACGTTTTGCCCTGTAACTGCTCCAGGGTCAGCCCGAGAATCCGCTCAGCGGCGGGGTTGGCAGATACAATCCGGCCCCCAGCCTCCTGAAAGACGACGCCCTGCTGCAGGGTGACATAGAGCTCGCGAAAGCTTGCGGATTGCTTCAGCTCCGTGAGGACCTCGGTGTAGAGGATGATCCCGCCAATCTCACCGGCCTCATCCCGCCAGGGGCGACACTCCCAGGCGGTGAAGTCCACCGACCCGTCCCGTCGGGGGAAGAAGTCCTCCTCAGAGCGCAGGACCTCACCCTTCAGCGCCCGCTGGTGCACCTCCCGCCAGCGCTGGGGTATCTCCGGGAACACCTCGTAGTGGTTGTGTCCGATCACCGCGACCTCGGTCACGTTGTAGGATTCAAGAAAGCGACGGCTCACGTACAGGAAGTTCAGATCCCGATCCAGCACGGCTATGGCGGTGCGATCGTTCTCAACCACGTACTCCAGCAGGCGCGGCCACCAGGAGATGCGCCGGTGGGCCTGGTGCAGACGGAAGGCCATCCGGATCGAGGCCAGCAGGACGGTGTCGCCGGCGTTCTTGAAGATGTACCCGTAGGAGGTGATTCCCTCGGTCTGGGTGACCACCGCCGGATCGGTGTGGGAAGAGAGAAAGACCACCGGGATGTCCTGCTGCGCCAGGATCTGCCTGGCCGCGTCGGTGCCGCTGATGCCCGTGCCAAGGTCGATATCCATCAGGACCAGGTTCACCTCACCGCCGGAAGCGACAATCTCCAGCGCTTCCTCACCGGAATGGGCCACCGTGACGGTGTAACCCTCCTTCTCAAGAACCGACTTCTCCGCCATAGCGATAAGCGCTTCATCTTCAACCAAAAGTATGGCTACGGACCTATCCACGCCCAACACTATAATGGAGGTTCAGAAAGTTCGCAATCAAAACAAATAAAACAGTCGCCGGGGGTGTCACCGCAGCTCAAACCGCACGGGGTAGCGGAAGCGCACCGCCACCGGCTGCCCGTTGGCCTCGGCGGGCTCTACCGTCACCCCCTGGAACGCCGCCGCTGCGGCGGCCCCCAGCCCGAACCCGGGCTCCCGCAGGATCTCGATCCGCTGGACCCGCCCCTCCTCGTCGATAAACAGCTCCAGGTAGACCACCCCCTCGATCCCCTGGCGGTTGGCCAGGGCGGGGTAGACAACCCGGCGACGAATCTCCTCGGTGGGGATCTGCGGCGGTCGGGAGATGCGGTGCTGCGGGAGGTACTCCGTGGGCCGGGGTGGCTGCGGAGGTGGCGGCGTGGGGGTCACCTCCTCTTCCGTCTCGATGAACGTCTCCGCCGGCTCGTCCAGAACGATCACCGTCTCCTCCGGCGGGGGGATCTCCTGCGGGGGCGGCGGCTCCGGCGGCGGCGCCGGCGGTTCAAACACCTCCACGTCCACCATCTTGAAGAGGGAGGGGTCCTCCCGCTGCTCCTGCACTCGGGTGGTGACGGTGACGGTGAGAAGGACCACCCCGTGAATCGCCACCACCGCTGCCAGAATGATCCAGCGGGTCCAGCGGTTCATCGCGCCCCTCCGGTATCGCTGACCACCAGCGAGACAACCCGGTGCTGCAGGAACTGCAATACTTCTATCACGTCGGCGACGTGCCGGTAGGGGGTGCTGCGGTCCGCCAGGAGGTGAATCCGCACCGACGGGTCGGCGGCCACCGCGTCGGCTATCATCCCCTCAATCGCGTTCAGGGGCAGAGCATTGCCGTGGACGATCATCGTTCCGTCCCGGAGGATCCAGATCTCGAAGTTGCGGTCCCCCTGGGTGATCTCGGTGAGCGCTGCTTCGGGGTAATCAATCGGCTCCTCTTCGCGGTAGTTGAGCAGGCTGATGAGCATGATGAAGATCAACAGCAGGAAAGCGATGTCCGACATCGCGTTGACCGAGACGGTGGGGCTGCGGCGGGGGCGGCGGATTCTCATGGGTTCTCCATCCTGAAGGAGAAGTTGTCCACGTCCCGCAACCGCGCCACCTCCACCATCGAGACCAGCGACTGATACCACGCGTCGGGGTGGATCGTCACCACCAGGGTCATGTTGGGCTGCCGGCGTCGGCGGGCGAGGACCGCCTGGGAGAGCTGTTCCCGGGTCACCGACTGGCCGTCCAGCTCGATGGAGTTGTCTGCCCGCACCGCCACCCGCATCAGATCGTCCACGTTGATGGTGGTCACCGAGTTGCGCCGGGGCAGCTCCAGGAGAAACCCGCTGTTGACGTTGAACACGGCGATGACGATGAAGAAGATAATCAGCAGAAAGGCGATATCCGAGAGCGCCCCCGAGTCGGCCACATCAACCCGGTCGCGTCGACGCGTGCGGATGCGGATCACCGCGGCGCAGCTCCCCCGCTGTTTCCGCGAATCATTGCCGTGGCCAGGTCGTTGCCGGACTGCTCCATCTCGGCGGCGAAGCGGTCGATCACGTGGGTGTAGATGTTGTACCCGGTGATCGCCACCAGAGCGATGGCCAGCCCGAAAGCGGTGGTGATCAGCGCCTCGAATATCCCCCCGGCCACCAGCTGGGCGTTGACGTCCGCGGCGGTGGCGATGGAGTTGAACGCGGCGATCATCCCCGAGACGGTTCCCAGAAACCCGGTGATGGGGGCGATGGAACCCAGCGCTACCAGAAGGTCAAGGCCCCGCTCCAGGGTGTTGATCTGCCGCGCCGCCCCGGACTCGAAGGTCCGTTCCACCCTGGCCTCCCCCAGCTCGCCCACCGCCACCGCCGCGCCGTACACCTCGGCGACGATCATCCGCGGGGGCGCCTGAGCGCAGCGCTCCCTGGCGGTGTCCCAATCTCCCGCCTCCAGCAGGGGAATCAGCACGTCCCGCAGCGCCGTGGTGGAGAGGTCGCTGCGGACCAGCACCACCGCCCGCTCCAGAAAGAGCGCCAGGGTGGCCATCGAGAAGAATACCAGGGGCCACATCGCCCAGCCGCCCAGTTCAAACAGGTCAAAGAGAGTCAGTTCCATAGTTCACCGTTCCTTCAGGATGACAGCGTCCAGGGCGCCGCCGTTCAGATAATCCAGGTTGTAGATTGTCCGCAGCATCGTTGCCGCCTCGCGGACGTCCCGGTCCAGGGACCCCGATTCGATGAGCGGCACCAGCCACTCCGGAAGGGGGTCGCTTCCCCGTGCCAGCTCAGCATCCAACGCCTGCTGAAGCGTTTCGCCGTAG
>SKHA01000329.1 GCA_007117185.1 Spirochaeta sp.
CTGCGTGGAAAAGCTCGTCCGCATCTACCAGAAGGGTGTAATGTGGTACCAGTCTCTCCGTCAAGGCCGGTTCGTCTTTGGGTACCAGAAAGAACGTGCGGTTGCGATGGGTGATCACTGCTTTCCCTCCGGAATCCGCAAGTGTTCCGAGTATCTTGTGCAACTGGTGGCGAAACTCTGTAGTCGGCATATCAGAACTATAATATTCAGATGCGTACAACATGTGACATCAACGATGATGTGATGCGTCGTATTCAAGCGTACGCTGCAGACAGGCACTGCACCCTCAAGGAAGCGATACACGACCTTCTTCGGGCAGGTCTTATGCAGCCGAAATCTGCCCCGAAAGAAGAATGGACCTGCGAGCGTTTTGACCTTGGTACCGCACGGGTAGATTACGCAAAAGCGTGGCAGCTTGTAGATACACTGGAGAGTGACGCTGTTGCCGAGAAAATGAGATTGCGGAAATGATCATTCCGGATCTCAGTGTTCTACTGTATGCCATCGATGCAACCTCGCCGCGTCATGACATTGCCCGCACCTGGCTGAAAACAACCCTCAACGACGGCTCGGATGACGTGGGTGTGCCCCTGGTAGTACACCTCGGATTTCTCCGTCTCAGCACATCCCCTCGGCTGTTTCCCAACCCCCTTCCGGTAGACAAGGCCTGCGAATGGATGGAGAACCTCTGGAAGAATCCCCTGGTTGTTCCCGTAAACCCGGGCCGGGGACACAACGGTATCCTGAAACATCTCCTGCTGGCGCTGGGAACCGGGGGTAGCCTCGTTACTGATGCCCACCTGGCGACGTTGGCTCTGGAGTACGATGCTGTACTGGCCACCGGTGATCGCGATTTTCAGCGCTTCCCCGGCCTCAAGGTTCACCTGCTATTCTGAGCGCTGTGACAACCAGACCTGTCTGGACGCCGTCGCGGCGTCATCACCAGGAGCTGCCGCTGTTTACGCTGGCGGCAGCGCCAGGGTCTGTCGTTGCAGCGTCTGCTGTGGGAGCGCCGGCCGCGAAGCCCCTTGCTGCTCCTCCGTCCTGAAGAACCCGATCGCTTCCTGAAGGCGCTCCGCGTGTACCGTCAGCTCCTCTGCCATCGCCGCCAGTTGTTCCGAGGCGGAAGCGTTCTGCTGGGTCACCTGGTCCAGTTCAAGAATGGCGCCGTTGATCTGGTTTGCGCCGGAAGACTGCTCGGCGCTGGCGGCGTTGATCTCCTGAACCAGTTCGGCGGTCTTCTGAATTTCGGGCACCACTGTGTTGATCACCGTTCCCGCCCGCTCGGCGACCTCGACGCTGCTGTGGGAAAGCTGGGCTATCTCGTTGGCGGCCTTCTGGCTGCGTTCCGCCAGCTTGCGCACCTCCGAGGCCACCACCGCAAATCCCTTGCCGTGTTCCCCCGCTCGGGCCGCCTCGATTGCGGCGTTCAGCGCCAGCAGGTTGGTGTTTCGGGAGATCTCCTCGATGATCGATATCCGCTCTGCGATCTGCTTCATCGCCACCACCGTTTCCTGCACTGCCTGGCCGCCATCTTCGGCGTTCCCCGACACTGACTGGGCCAGGGTGTTGGCGTGCTTCGCGTTGTCTGCGTTCTGCTGGATGTTTGATGCCATCTGCTCCATGGACGAAGAGATCTCCTGAACCGACGCGGCTTGCCGGGTTGCACCGGCTGAAAGCTGCTGGGACGTCGAGCTGATTTGCTGGCTCCCCGACCCTACGCTGTCGCCGGTGCGCTGCACCTCCGAGATGACGCTGACCAACCTCTTCCGCATCGAGTCGATCGTCATGAGCAATGCGGCAATCTCATCCCTTCCCAGCGCTTCGGCGTGGACGGTGAGGTCTCCCTCTTCGATGCTCTCGGTGACGCGCTGCAGGTCCGCCACCGGCCGGACGACGCTGCGGATCACCAGAAGGAGCAGGGGCACGATTACCAGGCCAAACACACCCAGCACGGTGATCAAAGCGATCGTTGAGGACTGGGCGATCCTGCCTTGGATCAGGCTGGCCACAGACGCTTGCCGCGCCGCAACGTTGTCGGCATAGACACCGGTTCCCACCCAGTAGTTGGTGCCGGGGATCATCTCGGCGTAGGAGACCTTGGGCTGCACCCCCGCGCCGGGCTTGTCAAACACGTACTCCACAAAGCCGCCCCCGGCTGTCGCTGCCCGGGCGAGTTCTCGCACGTAGAAGACGCCGTTCTGGTCCGCCGTTGCAGCCAGGTCCTGACCCTGAAGGCTCTCATTGGTGGGGACGGTGATGACGGTGGTTCCCTGGTAGATGAAGTAGTACCCCGATTCATCCTCTTCAAAGCGGATGTCCGCCACCGAGTCCCTGAGAATCCGGTGTTCCTCCTCTACGGTCTGAGCCTCCGAAACCGCCACCGCCAGGGTGATCGCCATGCTGTGGGTGGCAACCTGCACCTTCTCCTCGATACCGGTCATCACCGCTGCGCCGGTTTGCTCCGTGGCCACTACGCCCAGCTGCTGCATCTGCAGGAAATAGAAGCCGACGATTCCGCCGGTGAAGGCGAGTAGCAGAATGATGATCGCGAACAATCTTGTAGCGAGTCGTACCCGTCGAAGCAGCATGATTCCTCCTGAAGAACGCATAGCTGAGAATAGTTTAGCACATATAACTCAGAAAATGTGCGGCGGTCAGCGCACCTTCGAAGGCGGCCCAGACTCACCACTCAAATCTTTCAGCTGCATGTTCAGAGCCCGCATGGAGATGCTCACCTCGTATACCAGCAGCCCCATGGAGAACACCGTCAGAATCAGGGCGATGAGAAAGATCACTTCCGCAGCCGCGGTCTGCTGAAAGAAGAGCAGGACCATCGAGACCACCGAGAACAGGAGCCCCAGGGAGCCGGCGACCTGCATGTTCCGGATCAGGCCGATTCGCAGTCGCAGGTTCTCGATCTGCTGCTGCACGGCGCAACTGCCGTCGGCTAACCATCTGTCGTGGAGCCGACGCACCAGCTCGGCATAGGAAATGAACCGATTCGTGTAGGAGATGAAGAGCAGCGATATCGCTGGAAAGAGCAGGGCAGGGGTCGAAAATCCGAATTCCATACGTGACTGGCATCGTCCCGCCCCTGACGACTCTTGTCAATCCGTCGCGGGCAGTCACCGCCGAACTCCCACGGTGCAAAAATCTGATTAAATACGTATGGATATTTCTGGCAGAAGAGGCGTATGATCCCTCCACTATGCGCGTTGAACCGAGAAAGCTGAACCTTATCAGCGATCCTGTCCCCGGTCTGGTCCGCAGTCTGGCCATTCCCGCCAGTATCGGCATGGTGTTCAACACGATGTACAACGTGGTGGACACCTACTTCGGCCAGTTCCTCTCCACCGACGGTCTGGCGGCGCTCTCCCTGAGCTTTCCGTTCTTCTTCGTCATTATTGCTGCCGGGAGCGGAATCGCCACCGGGGCCACAGCGCTGATTTCCAACGCTCTGGGTCGGGGCGACGAGAGGCGGGCGGTACATCTCCAGACCCAGGCGATCACCTTCGGGGTGATCGCCGCGGTGGTGCTCACCGCAGTCGGGCTGGCTCTTGCTCCGGCGGCGTACCGCTTCATGGGGGCCACCGCACC
>SKHA01000137.1 GCA_007117185.1 Spirochaeta sp.
AGACAGGACGGTGATCCTTGAAGCCGGGCAGAGCCTGCTGGTACCGGCGGGGGTGTCGGTACGCTACAGCAACCCCTTTTCGGAGGAGGTTGAGTACTGGGCGGTGTGTCTTCCGGCATTTTCACCCGAGACGGTTCACCGGAAATCTTGACCGTCCGGCGCCAAGAGCGTATTTTCCCAACATGTCTTCAACTGGCACAACCAGCCGGCCAATCTTTCATCTGACCCGGCGCGACGGAAGCCCTCTGTTTCTGCACCCGTTTATTAAACGTGGCAGTACCCTCCAGCCCAACGGTTCGATAGATCTGGAAGGTCATTACGGAGAGGAGCCCCGGGTGGAATCCCTGACGATCCTGCGGAATGAGTTGTACCGCCGCATCGACGAGGATGTCCGGGATTGGATCAACGAGAAGCGGTTTATCCCCCGCTTTCTCCTTTCTTCTCTGGCGTTCCTGCTGGCCTTCTTCTTCATGGCTCTGGTGATCCACACTCCGATCCCGCTGGTGGACGAGCTCCTGGGTGCGGGGGCTGTGGGAGTGCTCGTCTTTGTGCTGCTGGGCCGGCGGTTTGACAACTCCCGGTCCGCATCTGAACGCAGACTGGCCCTGAGAGCCCGGGTGGACGCTGCGGTCTTCTCAGAGGAAGAATACGTCCGGTCACTGGAAGCGATCCTGAGGCGCATGGAAGGTCAGGAAAATATCTTCCTGCAACCGACCCGCACCGAGGAAGCGGCGGAGCTCTGGCGTCGGGATCGCGAGCGCACCGCCCAGGTGGTGGGTTACATCAGGCAGCTACTGACCACAAAACCATACCGGGTTCTTCTGAAGGAGCTTCGACGGGGCAGCCTCTCCTCGCGGACAGAGAACAGCATCGAGAGCGGTCAGGTAATCCCGGCGCTGGTGCTGCTGCTGCGGGAGTTGAACGCGTCGGCGGAATAACCACCCGCGGCGGGTTCTACTTTTTCAGGACCGCCAGCATGGTAAGGTCGTCGTACTGTTCGTCTTCTTTCAGGTGGGAGTACACCCGGTACTCTCCCATCGCCTGGGGTTTCCCGTCCCCCTGCTCTCCCTCCTGATCCACAGGATACGCGAAATAATTCTGATATCCTACCAGATGGCGCTTCAGGAACTCATCGACGATAACGTCAATCCGAATCCGTGACCGTTCGCCCGCGGCAGGGTCCCGGTACAGTCTGAACATGCGTTCAGCCGCGATCACTGCCAGGGCAACGTCCCGGGCACCTCCGTCACAACGGGAGTAGTCGAACTCGATGATCTCATCCGGTGAGGGGTTCATCGCTTTGGTGAGTTGATAGCGGCCACGACTCTGCACCGCGTTAATGATTCCGTGAATTCGCGGGTTGGTGAACTCCTCACCGTCCTGACCAACCTGAAAATCCTCCGGAACGGCACCACTGTCGATCATCTGCTGCGTCACCACGATGGGTTTGTAATCGGAATCCCGCAGCAGCCGTTTGGCCTCCTCCAATCCGTCAGTAAACAACAGCAGTATATCTCCCGAATGGATCTGCTGGATTTCCTGTGGAAACGTTATGGGCATGTCGTTGCTGCTGAACATCCCCGAGGCGGGACCGCCGGGGATGGAAAGCTGCTGCACCTCCCCAGGATCCTTCCGGTACAGATGAAGCTGATTGTCTCCGGCGTTGGCAAGGTAGAACGTTCCTTTCTCCACATCGAGAACTCCCACCGTCAGCGCGGCGAAACGCCCCTTGAACTGCTGCTCCGCCACAACGTCGTTGACGCGAAGGATAAACGACGACAGATCGAACCCGGGGCGCTTGACTGTCCATCCTCGAAAATAATCCTGGAAAACGGTGGCAACCTGGACCATGATGAGCGCTGCGGGGATTCCCTTTCCGGCGACGTCGCATTTGATCATGGCATAGTAGCGATCACTGAGTTTCTGGTAGGCAAAATAGTCTCCCGACACACCTTTTGCCCCCTCGTAGTACCCGAAGAAATAGATTCCCGGAGCGTCCATCTCTCCGTAGCTCTTTTTGGCGTCGTCACTGAGGCGTTCCAGCGGGATGAACGCTTTCTGGGTCTCCTTACCGAACAGCAGGTCTTTGTCTGCTTCGGCGGCTTTCACCAGCCCGGCAGTCATACTGTTGATGGAGGTGGCCAGCAGATTCAGCTCGTCACGGGTGCGGATGTTGAGGGACGTTCCCTTGAGAGTGGATTTGTCCTCGGTTGCGGTAATGAGCTCCACCAGGTTGACCAGTCGCCGTATCGGAATAACGATGATCGTTGCCAGCAGGTACGCTCCCAGTATCCCCAGACCAACCGCCGCAAGTGCCACCAGAACGGTGGTTCTGATCAGGTCACGGGTGGTTGCCTCGATCTCGTCCAGAATGAGTTGCGTGGAGACGCCCACCCGGATCGTCCCGCGGTAGTAGTCGCTGAAGCTGGCGTCCGCCCCGGGTGGAATATCGAGAACCGGACGGAAGAAAACGAAGCGGGTCACCTCGCGACTCAGGTCGTCAAAATCGAAAATCGGCTCGCTGCGGATGGGGCCGCCAATCTCGGCCAGGCGGGAACGGGAGCGCTGCAGCAGCTCACCCCGGACCTGGTCGATCAAGGCAAGCTCCTCGTCTGCGGCGCCCTGAAGGATCAACTGCTGAGCCCGTCGACTCAGCTCTTCCAGCTCTACCGGGACACGGCCCAGCTCCTCCCGGGCCTGGGCGTTCAGCTCGTCCGCCAGCGCGCGCACCCGCGGGGTGATCTCGTCGCTGATGCGGGAAAGTCCTACCGCGTATTCTTCGGTGTCGATAATCCCCTGCCCGTCATGCTCAATGATCGCCAGATCGCTGGTAGCGAAGACGGTATTGACATCGCCCTGTGCGTTCAGTCCGGAGATCGTCACGAAGAGGGACTCCCGCATCGCTTCACCCTGCTCGGTGAGGTTCTGAAGCTGGTCCAGGTTCAGCGCCGGGTTTTCCAGAGCCGGTCGGGCACCGGTCACCTGCCCCTCAAGGAGCAGTTCTATCCGTTCCTGCAACCCGGCAACAAGGATACTCTCCTGCCGCTCCAGTACGGTCCGTCCCAGCGAAACGGCAACAACCACAACCACAGTGACAACCAGGAGTACCACGAAGAAGGCAAACTTCAATCGCAGCCCGAAACCCCTGGTCTTCATTCGGCTTGCTTTTTCACGTATCATTTTCGGATCCACTCCTTCACGACCGGTAATAAGGGCGTGAGCTTCAATGTTGAGACGACGGATCTCACCGCCAATCCCGGCCAGGCGAACCGCCGAGACGAGTATCAACAGCACCGCCGCTGACAGGAACAGCAGGTACATGAGATCCTGGGTGGACCGGCCGGTCATCGGGCGCGGTACCGACTGATAGCCCGGGCGGAATACCGGCCGAAAATCTCCGTACTTGATCACCCCTCGCGGCTCGAACCGCACCGGCTGGGGAGCGACGTACAGACCACGCTCCGGATGGACCAGCCCGACCCGATACAAACCGCTCTCCACCTCATCAACGATCAGGTCTGTCAGGGCGTTGTCGCTGATGACGCGAAAATCCCCTCGACGCATGGAAAACGTGTAGTCCCAGGGCGGTTCACCGTCC
>SKHA01000182.1 GCA_007117185.1 Spirochaeta sp.
ATCTTTATCGTTCCGGCGCCCTGGCAGTGCTCGCACCGTCCGCCGGCGACGTTGAAGGAGAAACGTCCCGGTTTGTACCCTCTGGCTTTGCTCTCTGGGAGTCGCGCGAAGAGATCCCTGATGGGTGTAAATACCCCGACGTAGGTTGCGGGGTTAGACCGGGGGGTGCGTCCGATGGGGCTCTGGTCGATATTGATGATCTTGTCGATATGTTCAGCCCCCAGAAGCTCATCGTACGCCCCTTCAGGCCGGTGATGTTCTCTGCGGTTAATGCGGTTTGCCAGCGCGGGAAAGAGGATGTCCGTCAACAGGGTGCTCTTACCCGACCCGGAGACGCCGGTAATGACGTTCAGGGTCCCGATGTGAAACTGCGCGTCGATTCCCTTGAGGTTGTGTTCCCGGGCACCCTTGATCTCGATCATCTGCCCCGTTCCCTTCCGCCGCGCATCAGGGATGGCCAACTGGCGCGAACCGTTCAGGTAGGGACCGGTTATGCTGTCGGGGTTGGCCATGATCTCCCGGGGGGTCCCCTGGGCTACGATCGTCCCGCCATGAGTTCCCGCCCCGGGTCCCAGATCCACGATATGATCCGCCTGCAGCAGGGTCTGTTCGTCGTGCTCCACAATAATGAGGGTATTACCCAGATCCCGGAGATGCATCAGCGTCTTCAACAGGCGTTCATTGTCCCGCTGGTGCAGCCCGATGGTGGGTTCGTCCAGGACGTAGAGCACCCCCATCAGCTGAGAACCGATCTGCGTAGCCAGACGGATCCTCTGTGCTTCTCCGCCGGAAAGCGTCGCTGCGGAACGGTCCAGGGAGAGGTAGTCCAGCCCCACGCTGGCCATGAAGTTGAGTCTCGACCGTATCTCCTTCAGGATTTCTCCGGCGATCTTCGCGTTCTGCGATGACAGCTGGAGGGACTCAAAGAACTTCAACGCATCCAGCACCGAACACGCCGAAAGATCGTGTATGCTCCTGTCTCCGACAGTCACTGCCAGCGATTCCGGACGCAGCCGTTTACCCTCACAGCTGTGGCAGACCCGTTCTGTCATGAACGATTCAAACCACTCCTGCATCGTGGGGGAGCCGGTTTCGCGATAGCGACGTTCCAGGTCGGGAATGATCCCGGCAAAGGGGCGATGGTATTCCACCCGTCCCTCTCCATCGGGCTTTTCGTAGGCAAACCGCATGCGGTCTTTCGTACCGTAGAGAACCTGTTCCATCACGTCGGGGGGGATCGACTCAACGGGTTGATTCAGGCGGAACCCCAGGGTCTCTGCAAGGGCCTCGAACTGCGCCCGGAACCACCGCGCTTTGGGGTTGTACGGACGAAATCCATGCTGCTCGAAGGAGAGCGAGCGGTCAGGAATGATGAGGTCCGGGTCGAACTCTTTGGTGATCCCCAGCCCCGAACAGGACTCGCACGCCCCGAAGGGGCTGTTGAATGAAAAGAGTCGGGGCTCAAGCTCGGGAAAGGTGACGTTGCTGTCAGGGTACGCAAAGTGCTGGGAAAACGATCGTTCCTCTGCGGCACCGTCCTCCGTTTCATGAACCGCAATTACCGTCCCTCCGGAGAGCTCCATCGCCCCTTCCAGCGCTTCAACGATTCGTATCCGCTGCTCCAGTGAGATCAGCACCCGATCCAGAACGATTTCGATGGAGTGCTTACGTTTTTTGTCGAGCTGAATATCCTCGTCCAGCGATATGATCTCGCCATCCACGCGCACCCGGGCGTAGCCGCCGCGCCGGGCGTCATCAAGGACGCGTTGATGTATTCCCTTACGACCGCGGACAACCGGGGCAAGAATCATCAACCGTGTTCCCTCGGGTAACTCAAGGATCGCTTCGATGATCTCGTCAACGGTCTGTTTCTCGATTCTTTTCCCACTGACCGGATCGTGAGGTATCCCTACCCGGGCAAAGAGAAGCCGATAGTAGTCCCAGATCTCGGTAACGGTCCCCACAGTGGAACGGGGGTTGCGGTTGGTGGTCTTCTGCTCTATCGAGATCGCCGGAGAGAGTCCCTCGATGTAGTCCACATCGGGTTTGTCCATCCGGCCAAGGAACTGTCTGGCGTAGGACGAGAGGGACTCAACGTACCGCCGCTGCCCTTCCGCGAAGATCGTATCAAACGCAAGGGACGACTTGCCGGATCCACTCATCCCGGAGATGACGATAAAGGCGTCCCGAGGCAGTTCAACATCGATGTTCTTGAGGTTATGCTCCCGGGCACCTTTTACGAAGATTCTGTTCATGTTCCGGCAGAGGCTACCGGATGAATCGGTTTCTGGCAATCTCTGCCGCCGCGGCGGTGGCTCCGGCATCAGGGGACCGGGAGAGAGCTGTCTCCAGTTCCCGCAGAATCCGGATCAATTCGACCTCCGCGATATAGTCCCGGACGGCCGGGTATCTCTGGACTGTCTCCAGAAAGTTTTCCATCGTGGTGAACTGGTAGCGGAATGATTCAGCGATGATCGCCTCCACGGCGCGTCCGGTTATCTCCACCACCGCAAAGAGCAGGTGTTCCACCGCCAGCCGACGATCATCTTCATCATCTGAGCTCATCAGCAGCGTTCCCATGCGGCGGTGCCCAGCTGTTGACTGGGGGTGGGAAAGACGATAGAGGACGATAACCCTGTCGAGCCCCCCGCCGTAGAGGAGCGACACCATCTGGTCGCGCTGGTGTGGGATCGGATCGCGTCGGGTGAAGATCGGGTCCGAGGCGATCACCGCATCCAGCTGTGCACGAAGCAGTTCCTCGTCCTCACGATGATCAGAGAACTCAAGCAGTTCCACCAGATTCATGCGCAGTCGGTTTTCATCGTCTTTCACAACGAGGTGACTGGAGAGGTGAAGGGACGAAAGGTAGTACTCTCTGGCGAGGCTGAAGTCACCGACAGCCTGATGAGTGGCCGCGATGCCAGCCAGTGCTTCCGGAAAGAGCGGTTGTCCTGCCAGAGCCTCGGAAAACAACTCTAACGCCTGGGCGTAATTGCGGTTCCGCAACTCCATCTGTCCGAGCTGATAGGAAACCCAGGGGGGAACCTGCTGGGCACCTGCCCCCTGAACCGGTCCCAAGGCCAGGGCCAGGAACAGGGTGACAGGAAGCAGGTACCATCCGGCAGAGCGACGACGCAGACGCATAGGCCTAGTATCGGCGCGACAGCCGGGTGTACTTAGACTGGGGGTCAGTATGCTCAGCCAACCACGCCAAGCATGAAGACCATGACGAAAAGGGCAACTGTCTCAACGAGCCCCAGGACCAGCAGGTAGTTACCGAACCCTTTCCCCGTCTCCGCCAGCGCGTCGGAAGCGACAGCTCCGGCCTTTCCCTGATACCACGCCGAGAAACCCATGGCCATACCGCCGGGGATACCCGCGCCGATCAGCAGCCACGCTTCCCCGCCTGCGGCGGCTGAAGCAGCAAGAGCGTTCATCAGGATGAGCCCGTATATTGTCTGCGTCAGAGGCGCGCCGACAAACGCAATAAGCAGAAACGGTGCCGGCTTGTTCTGAATGAACGCCTTTTTCCAGGCGCCCACGGCGGCCATACCTGCTGTTCCGGCACCCAGGGCGGAACCGATCGCTGCAAATG
>SKHA01000173.1 GCA_007117185.1 Spirochaeta sp.
TCCTCAGGAGCATCAAAGAGCGGGTCCACCTGAATCCCGACGTAGAGGATCGGCTGACCTGTAGCATCAAGAAGGCGTCCACGAACGTACAGGCGCTGCAGGGCAACAATGGAGATAACCGTACCGCTTCGATATCCCGAACGAACGATGAAGTCGGTTGGACCCAGGGAATAGTCCGCCGGAACACCGGGAACGCTCACCATGATCGTCTCCACCGACCCCGGCCCCAGCGGTCCCACTATCGCCGGGCCCAGTGGCCCCGACCGTCGCGGGAGGCTCCGTCCGGGACTGCGAACCTCAAGGGTATTCACCGGGAGACTCGGATCGGGACGGACCAGCACCCAGGACGCACGCATCGGGGGGCCCACCGCGATGGTCCTGTCGGCGAAATATACCCCGGAGCCGATCTGTCCGAAGAGGACACTACTTTGCACACTCTGGTTCAGCACCCCGGCGCCGTCGTCCAGATTCACCGACCCGCCTCCGGAAAGATCGAACCGCGTTGCGGCGATACGCCCGGATGCTGCAGCACCGGCAACGCTGCCGGATTCCAGCGCGATCGTCCGAACCCGGCCCGTTCCGGAGAGCTGCACCTCCCCGGGGCGCACCGCTGAGACAGCAATATCCATCGCGCCGCGTCGGACATCCACGGTACTGCTTCCGCCGAGAAACCGATTGGCGGTACGGGCGGAGAAGGTGACCCCGATTTCCCACCGCTCTGAAGGCTCCTGGAAATCCACCGATCCGCTGATCCGCAGATTACCCTGGAGGCCGACGCTACGGGAAATCGCGCCGTAGAGCAAGGACGACACGGTACCGCCGTCCTGGGCGATGCGGTGGGTGTGTCCCAGAACGAGGCCGGTCTGAAAGGGCAGCGTCTGCGACAGGGTGGTGGCGATAGTCCATGAAGGGCGAACGGTGTCGTTCCGCTGTCCAGACTGGACGAAGCCGCTGTTACGATACTCCACGGAGGTTCCCAGAACCGGCAGCAGCGGCCGCGCCGACAGCCCCAGACGGTACCCTCCCTGGGCAGCCCACCCTATCCCCTGGTCCACATCGACGGAACTGTACACGCTGCCCAGAAACTCCCCCAGGGTGGTGGCGGTGACAACCTCCGCTCCCACCTGCGCATCTCCCTCGCCGGTGCCGTCCAGAAGCACCCCCGCTGTCACCCGTTCTCCAACCCCGAAACGCACGAACCCGCCACCGCGAATCATCTCGTGAGACGGGTTGTCCAGGCGGTCCTCGTCCACCCCCAGAGAGACGGCATAGCTCATGGCACCACGGTCAAGCAAGGCACCGGTGTGGGGAACCACCAGACTCAGGGACTCGGAGGTACCGCTGGTGCGCCGGTAGTCGACCCGCAGGGCATTGACGCCGGCGGTCAGGGGGAGCCCTTCCAGCTGGTACTGTCCAGGCATCACCGGAAAGGAGCGGACAAGCTGATCGTTGAGGTAGACCTCCACCGTTCCGCTCTCATCAATGATGAGCGGCTGAGGCAGAAGAGAGGGCATAATCAATCGCCGGTAATCCGCCAGTTGGTTGTCCACCGAGACACCCAGCAGCGGCGTCGCCACCTGAAGTCCCCGGGAAGCCGGCAGCACCTGACCCACCTGCAGGCGGGTCAGAGAGCCCTCCCAGAGGCGGACCAGCCGCGTATTGTCCCACGAGAAAGGCTCCTCCGAGCTGATGCGAAACGCCGATTCGAGGACCCAATCGGAAAAGTGGAGCGCCGGAGTCGACCGCAGCGTCAGCAGCAGGTCGGCGTTGCTGGTCTGGCGGAACTGTCCCCACAGGGGAACACTGATTGCCAGGCGCGCGTTTTCCGCCTGGGGATGACCGGGCATCCGACGGGGTCGAAAGACGGACAGTGACTGGGTCTTGAGCAGCGTCACCGGTACGGTCAGCGTCACCAGCAGGTCTTCCTGGTTGTATACCAGGTTGAGCCCCGCTTCTGTAAACTCCCCAGTGGTCAGCCAGCCGGCGGCGGCGGCCGCCGCAACGGTAAGGGCGTCACCGACGTCCTGCAGCAGGTCGTCCTGCAGGTATCCAAGGATCGGCTCCGCTTCGAGGGCCACAAGCTCCAGCGTCTCGGTCAACCTCGCGGTAGTGAGCACCTGCCCCCGGTCGCTGCCGGCAAAGAGAGACACCGGAAGAGGTACCTCGATCAGGGCTCCTGCCCGGGTATCCTCCTGGGCTTCCACTTCAGGGACAGCCAGGAGCACCAGCCAGAGAGCCAGGAGAACCGCGAGGCTGGAGCTGCGGGGGTCAGTCCAGCAGGGTAACGGTGTGTTGTACATCGTACACCCCCCGCGACCACGTCTCCGGCAGAGGCAGGACTTCCTCGAGAATCGCCCCGGCAAGAATGTTGCGTCCGCCGAGAATTTTCAGATCCTCTTCCGCGAAAACGATCTGATCCAGCTGCTCGCCGCTCTCGTTTCGCAGGGTAAGGGTCAGCTGAAGGTTGTGGAGGATGGCGTGGGTACTGCCCTGGTTTCCAAAACGGACAAGAATCCCCTGAAAGATACCTTCTTCGAAGTGGCGCTCGGCGTGAACCAGCAATACCTCCGGAGAAAACCGGCCGGAGCGAACATACATACTGCCCTCGTAGCGAAAGAGGACGTTGATACCGCTGCGCTGTTCTCCCTCCCGAGTGTTTACCGGTAACTGTTCGGCGATGATCCGGAACGCCCGCTCCCGCTGGAGACCGCCGGCACCGGTGTACTGGACACGCACTGCCTGACTCTGACCGGGAGCAAGAACCACCCGGGAGGGAAAGATGACCCAATCGTTGGAAGCGTCACCCCGGATTTCCCGGCCCTGGGGACTATGATTGCGGGTGGTTACGGAGATGCGCACAGCGATCTCCCGCTCCTGGGTGTTGGTGACACGGTAGGTGTGGACCCGGTCCGTCGGGGAGGAGCCGAACACATGACTCAACGGTTCAAGAGTCAGTCCCCAGGTCGACGATACGAAGATCACCGCCAGGGCGGCGGTGATCCAGGAGGTGGGGGCGGTTCGATAGGTCCACAACATTATTCCACCTTACTTGGCAGTGATGGTGAAGGTCAAATCGTCGGAGTAGAAGTCGTTGCCAAGGTGAGCTTCGGCGGCGTTATAGGAGATCGCCAGGGTACGGTCACGTCCGTTCAGTCCGGTCTTGGCGTTGGAGTTGGTAATTTCCGCGCCGCCGGAATTGAAGGTGACGGGAACGCTGTCATAACTCACGCTGTAGGCCAGCTCTTCGCTTCCGTCCTGACCGAGGAAGAACGGCTGATCCACGCTGCCGGCGCTTGCATTCGCCGAGACCAGAGATACGGTGTATCCCTCCCGCACGTTGGAGGTCTCGGTAACCGCCACCACATTCAGGTCGACCACGTCGATGGTCAGGTCCAGGGCGTCGAAGTTGTTCAGTCCGCTGACCGTTATGGACACGTTCTTTTCTACCCGTCCGGAGAGGCGAATTGACGCCGAGTCCTGCGTTGTCTGTGCGCTGAGCGCGGCGGTCAGGGAAATAAGGGCGATTGCCAGTGTTATCTTCTTCATCTTCATGCTCCTTGCGTTGTGTGGTGCCGAAGCACCGTATGCA
>SKHA01000049.1 GCA_007117185.1 Spirochaeta sp.
GAGTTTCTGCAGTCTGCCGCCGGTGGGGGTCAGACCTTCGTTCCGGAACTAAAGGAGATGCTCCTCTTCGAATTCTCGGATATCGCCATTGCTACTTCACGACCGCCTTTGGACGTCGTCCTCTGCCGAGACGTCATTTCCTTTCTGAAGGAGGATGACCAGAAGAGATTCTTCATTGAGTGTGCTGAGATCATCAAACCAGGGGGGCTGCTGATCCTTGGGGACCGGGAAGTTCCCCTCGATCAGAGTCGCTGGGAAGCGTTGCCAGGCGGTATTTCGGCGTATCGTCGTCGATAAGCCTACTATCATCAAGGACAGGAGAAACGAAAGATGCGCGTCGAGTATATCAATCCCTTTGTTGAGGCGGCCTACAATATCCTTACAGAGGTTCTGGCCACCGAAGTGAAACGTGGCGAACTTTACCTGAAGAGTTCCGCAATGCCGATGTTGGGAGTAGCGGCCATAATCGGCCTTGCAGGAGACGTAGAGGGAAGGGTCCTGTTTGACATGAATCGACAGACCGGCATAAACGTCGCGTCGGCGATGCTTGCGGGAATGGATATGGAGCCGGTCACGGAGATGAACGACATGGCGCGGGCAACACTTACGGAACTGGCCAATATGATTACTGGTCAGGCTGTTACCAAGTTGCATAATCTGGGGTTCAAGTTTGACCTGACTCCGCCGGCAATCTTTACCGGCGAGAACATGTCTGTTTCTGACGCCAGCTACGAGGCACTGATCGTCCCCATGGAACTACCCATGGGTAAGATTGAGGTCAACGTTGCGGTCAGGGAAAGGGCGTAAGATTACACATGAAAACAAAACAGGATTTTCCCAGCATCAACGAACGGGAGGCTGCCGGCAAGAAGCCCGACGGAAGCTCCTACACCGTTATGGTTGTCGATGATTCGATGTTTGTTACCAAGCAGATCGGCCAGATCCTGACCTCTGAAGGGTTCGAAGTGGTTGGATCGGCGGCCAACGGCGAAGAAGGCGTTGAGATGTACAAAGAGAAATATCCCAACGTTGACCTGGTCACGATGGATATTACGATGCCGAAAATGGACGGCGTTACGGCGCTGGAAAAGATCATGGAGTTTGACAAGAACGCCCGGGTCATTATGATCAGCGCCCTGGGTAAACAGGACCTGGTCAAGAAGTCGCTTCTGCTCGGTGCCAAGAATTATATCGTGAAGCCGCTGGACCGTAAAAAAGTGCTCGAACGGATTCTTTCGTCGCTGGGTTGAATATTCTTGACGACCCCGGGGGAATCCGTTAGGATGGCCAGCGAATAACGGGCGGTTAGCTCAGTTGGTTAGAGTACATGCTTGACATGCATGGGGTCGATGGTTCAAATCCATTACCGCCCACGTCTGAAGACGCCACCTCTGTGAGGTGGCGTTTGTCTTTTCACAGACTCTCTTTGGCGTTACAATATCGCTATGGCAGTGAATACCTATCTTACGACCGCTGAATTACACGATATCGTACGGTATACCGGAACAGCAGGTTTCCAGGATGCTGTCGGTTACGAGGGGTCGGTTCGTGCCCATCCCTACGACAAGGCGAGGTTTCTTCTTATCACCACCGGCGACGATGAGATGTCTCATTTCTATGAGTTCAAGAAAGCCGACGTAGTCGCTGTGGAGACGGTGCGGGAGATGGTCACGTCAACCGGAGCAACGATGCAGGTCATGCGGGTGGGGGTGAGGCGGGGTAGCCGCGGCATTGAAATGAAGCCGTTTCAGGTGTCCTGAAATAACCCGTCAGTACCGGTAAAACCCGGTGCAAGATGGCCGACCGCTGTGTTGACAACTCCTTCGTTTGTACCGTATAGTGCTTCACGCATAGATCATTCCCCTGTAGCTCAGTTGGTAGAGCGGGTGACTGTTAATCACTAGGTCGTTGGTTCGAGTCCATCCGGGGGAGCTTTCAAGCCCTGCGCCGTTCACGGTGCGGGGCTTCTTTGTCACTGCGCAACCGCAGTGGATTTCAGAAAATCGATGATGGCTTTCTCGTCTTCAATCGTCAGGTCCAGATACTCCAGGGCCAGCGTCTCGGATACGCGGACGGCGCGCGCTTTCACCGCAAAGAGATTATCCCCCAGACGGAGGGTGGCTGCGGTGATGGTCGCCCAGGTGTCCAGCTGATCGGACTGCTCGCTGTCATGCGGCTCGAACAACAAGCCCCCGGCAGAGATATCCAGGACATTCCCCGTGACAATCCTGAAGGTGTACGGGTTGGTAAAACAGAAGCTGATACGGTCGTCCGGTGACGGGGCGTACCGGGCGGAGCCACGGATATCGACGCTTTGGTAGTACCGGGTGATGATGCCCTTGATTTTCTGGATCGTTGTCTCGTTGTCGCTGGTCTGGGAAATGACGGCGTTGACTTCCAGGTAGTCTGCTTTGTTTGATTCATCTTCTGGAAAACTCTCGCTGGTCAGAAGAATGAAAACCGCTTCCCGGCGGGAGTAAGTGTTGCGCAGGTAGATGACGAAAGGTTTCCAGTGCCGTGGAAAGTCCATGGCGGCGAAGATGACGATCTCCGGATCGATCTCCTCCAGGTTGTCCATCGCCTTGATGGGGTTTTCGTAGTGAATGACATCGGCGTTCTGGATCAGAAAGAGCTTTTCCAGGAGCGGCCGCAACCGGGCCGACTCACTGACCAGCATGATCTTCATTGGTTTCGTGCCTCGTTGGGAAGGTTCACAACCTGGTATCCGATTATCTCCCAGAAGCCGTTCCGACGTTCAAAAAGAAAGGTGTACCGCTTTCGCTCACGGAATCGATCGTAGTCGTAGTACATCATCACGGTGACCCGACCCTCCGTGGGGGAGTAGTTGGTTTCAAGAATCTCGAAGTGGTCCGGAACCATGACCAGCTCTTGATCCTGACTTCCCGGCGCGTCCATCAGGGATGTCCGGAAACGAAGGATCTCCTGGATCTGCTGTGCTTCACCCAGGGCCCGAAAGCGCCGGTCCCGTTCGGGAGCCTGGCGGAAGATCTTCTCGAGATTCAAATTGAGAAAGAACTGGTCCCAGTTGCTTTGGCGCAGCGATTCGATCATCGTTGTGACCACCTCATCAGGACTGAGACGAACTCGTCGCAGTTCTTCTTCCGCAAGGGCTTCGAAGCGCATTTCCTGACGAACTGCAGTTGTGTAGCCCGGACGAATTGCCAGGGTGATTGTATTTGAGAGGAGTGGGGTACCGCTACCTGACGCGTCGTGTCCACGACTCAGGTTAGGATGGAAGTGGGCGCGAACGGTATAGACATCAGGGCGTGAGAAGATCACGTAGTCGGACAGGCGTTCGACGAAGGAGAATCGTTCTCCCGGTTCCAGGACGACTGTACGGAAGAAAACTTGATTCGTTGCCCGGCGTATGGTAAATTCCCGGGTACGCTCAAGGTGTCGGTTATCCGGACCGGTTACGTTGAAATCGAGGTTGAACAGGCGGTCGTCGGCCAACCGGAACTGGATGCTTTCAGCAGAACTGTTCTGGACCTGCACATGCACATAGATCGAGCTGTCTGGGAAGAACACCTCTTCGTTATACAGGCGAATAGAAACCTGCAAGTCGTTGGCGGTTAGGTGAACAAAACCGCTCAGCGCGAAAACGAGCATCAGAACGAATGTTTTACGTCTGCTTATCATAGGACCTCTTAGATAATGTCGGCACACGAAGCGGGAAATTTACTATATGAGCAACTCACTTCACGGCTTGGGTCGTACACCCCGCTGAAAGACCTGCTGACCCGGGTGAGAACGGGCAACCTGCCGGTTACCGTTCGTGGTCCGAAGTCATCATTTGCAGCGTATCTGCTTGCACGGATGCGATCGGATGGAGCAACGCCGCTTCTGGTGATTGTACCACACGAGTCGGAGATTGGTCCCCTCCAGGCGGATCTGCGCACATTCGGGCAGGGGAGCATCCCCCTGCCGTCGCTGGGAACGACCGCCTATTCCGAACCTGCCGCCCATTCTCAGGTCTGGGGTGAACGGATGCGTGCCCTGCTGCAGCTGAGATTGGGACATCAGGGAATCGTGGTCACTTCACAGCGGGCGGTAGCCCTCAAAACAGTGAACCTTGACGGTATCGTTGACGAGATCATCACCCTGGAAACGGGGCGGTCGATAGACCCTCAGGCGGTTTCAACCAAACTGGCCGGTATGGGGTTTCTCCGGGTCCCCAAGGTGTCCGTTCCCGGGGAGTTCGCCCTGCGCGGTGAAGTTCTGGACGTTTACCTCCACGGCTGGTCAAATCCCTGCCGGGTGGTCTTCGATTTCGAGACGATCTCAAAAATCCGCGTCTTTGACGTGGCCTCCCAGGCGTCCATCGAGTCGATCCGTACCGTTCGTCTGTTCCCGTGTAATGAGGTGCGTGAGGTGGACCTTTCCACCACAACCTGGCCGGAACTGCGTGGCCAGATTCCGGATGACGAGATGATCCGCAATGCCCTGCTTCACTGGGGGGTTGCGACAACCGGTGGGAGTTCAGTGTTTGAGAACCTGGATCCATCGGTTGCGGTGGTATGGATGGACCGCGACCGCTCGCTTTCCGTTCACGAGAAGGTGCAGCGGGAGTACGAGATGGTATTCGCGTCAGAGCACTTCACCCGCCCGCTGCCCCGACCGGATCGGCTGATTGTCCCCGCAGCGGATCTGCAGAGTTCGAGGCAGAACAGGGTTATTCGCATCGAGGCGATGGAGGATACCACCGACGCGGAGGCGCTGCGTTTCAAGTGCGATCCCGGGCGCTCGTTTTTTGGTAACGTCGCCTTCCTGAAGGAAGAACTGACATCCCTCCTGGCGGGTGGTTCGCGCGTTCTGGTGATGGCGGATACCGAGGCGCAGCAGAAACGGATCGAGTTTCTACTGCGGGAAATGGACGTGACAGTCACCGCCGGATCCCTTTCCAGCGGCTTCGCCCTGCCGGACCAGCGTCTGGTGGTGATTCAGGAGAGCGAGATCTTCGGTCGGCGCAAGAGGGCCCCGGCAAGTCTTGCCCGGACGGAAAGCTCCCCGCTGGGTACGTTTCTGGAACTGGAAGAAGGAGACCACGTTGTCCATGTCAGCTACGGGATCGGCCAGTATCGCGGGATAAAGAGACTCTCCGCCGCCGGAAACGAGCGTGACTACATCGAACTGATCTACGCCGATGAGGAAGTGGTCTTTATTCCTATTGAGCAGGTCAACCTGATCCAGCGCTACATCGGTTCTGGCGGTGCCCAACCGCGCCTGGATCGCATTGGCGGCAAGAGTTGGGAGAAGCGTAAGACCACGGTCCGTCGCAACGTGGAGGATCTGGCGGATCGTCTGATCGCTCTGTACTCCCGGCGCAGTACCGCCCGGGGATTTGCCTTTCCCCCCGACACGGAATGGCAGCTTGAGTTCGAGGCAGCGTTCCCCTGGCAGGAGACGCCGGACCAGCTGCGGTGCATCGCCGAGGTGAAGCAGGACATGGAGCGTCCCCAGCCGATGGATCGCCTTATTTGCGGAGACGTGGGGTACGGCAAGACGGAGATCGCCCTCCGGGCTGCGTTCAAAGCGATGGCCAGCGGCAAGCAGGTGGCGTTCCTGGCCCCGACTACTATCCTGACGGAACAGCACTTTGAGGTACTCCAGGAGCGTCTGGAGCGCTTTCCCGTCAAGATTGGCATGCTCTCCCGGTTCGTCCCTCCCCCGGAGCAACGGGCCGTCCTGAAGGCTCTGGCGGCAGGTGAAGTTGACGTGGTGGTTGGTACCCATCGCCTGCTGCAGAAAGACGTGAAGTTCAGGGATCTGGGGCTGATGATCATCGACGAGGAACAGCGCTTTGGAGTCAAGGACAAGGAACGGCTGAAAGAACTCAAGCACAATATCGACTGTCTCACCATGACGGCCACGCCGATACCGCGTACGTTGCACATGTCTCTGATGAAAGTTCGTGATATGTCATTGCTCACCACCCCTCCCAGCAATCGACACCCCATAGAGACGGTGATCGCCGAATTCAGTGAAGAGACGGTGGTTCGGGCGATTCGGCGCGAGGTGGAACGGGACGGACAGGTCTTCTTTCTCCACAATCGCGTGGAAACGCTTGAAAACGTGCAACGCTTCATCCAGACGCTGATGCCGGAGATCCTGGTGGAGACCGCTCACGGACAGATGGGGGCGTCCAAGCTGGAAGATATTATGCATCGGTTTGTCCACGGCAGCTTCCACGTTCTGGTGGCCACCACCATCATCGAGAATGGCATCGACATTCCCAACGTCAATACCATCATCATAGACCGCGCCGACATGTACGGTATTTCCCAGCTCTACCAGCTCCGGGGCCGGGTAGGGCGGAGCGACCGGGTTGCCTGGGCGTACCTCTTCTATCCGGAGCGGCGAGCCCTCTCTGATCTGGCGATGAAGCGCCTCGAGATCATCAGCGACTTCACCGAACTGGGCAGCGGGTTCAAGATCGCCCTGAAGGACCTGGAAGTACGTGGCGCCGGCAATCTGCTGGGCAGTCAGCAGAGCGGCGACATCCTCTCGGTTGGCTTCGACCTGTACCTGAAGCTGCTGGATGAGGCGGTGCGATCCCGGGAATCCGGAGGTGGCCAGCTTGAAGAAGAGGTCTATCTTGAGCTGGAGTACAGCGGCTTCATCCCTGATCAGTACATTTCCGAGCCGATGGAAAAGATGGAGGTCTACAAGAAGATCGCTGCGGTGCAGGAAGATACCCAACTGGAAGAGCTGATCGCCGAGATTGAGGATCGCTTCGGACCGATGCCGGAGGAGGTGCAGAGCCTGCTCTCCCTCTCGGAAATCCGTATTATCGGCCGGCGTCTGCGCCTTGCGTCGATCCGGGAGCGCCGGGGAGTGCTTCGCGTGGAGTTCGGGAGCGTGGCGTCCGTCTCGGTGGATCGTGTGCTGACGCTGATCCAGCAGTCCCGGGGGTCGGTAAAACTGGATCCGACCCATCCCAACGTATTGATGATCGAGACCGGGTCGGTGGGTCTCAAGGAGAAATCGGAGTTTATCCGTGGAAGGTTGCTGCAGCTGCTATGAGTATCAACGATACAGAAGAATCCGGCCGCTCCGAAGAGCTGATCCGGAGTCTGCGGGAGAACCGCAGCTACGTCATCAGAACGACCAGGATGAGTCCTCACCAGAAAAATTCCCTGAAGCGTTTGCGTGACCGCTTCTGTCTTCCACCGATTGATCCGGGCAGCCCCGGCAGCGGCTACAACTGGGAGACAGTCTTTCCTCACCGCGCTGCAGATCCTCTCCGTCCGGTGATCCTGGATATCGGTTTCGGGATGGGTGGTGAGCTGGCGGAGCTGGCGTCTGAACGACGGGATGCGGACTTTCTGGGGATCGAGGTTCACGCTCCGGGGGTGGGTAAACTCCTGAGCGAAATCGAGCGTCTGGAACTTGAGAACGTTCGCATCGCCCAGCAGGATGCAGTGGTGGTCTGCGGGCAGGGAGTCCCTCCAGGGTCCGTCGCGGGTGTACATCTCTTCTTTCCTGACCCGTGGCCCAAAAAGCGGCATCACAAGCGACGGCTGGTCCGGCCGGGATTTCCCGAGTTGGTGGCCCCCCTTCTGGCTCCCGGGGGGTATCTGTACATGGTTACGGACTGGCAGGATTACGCCGAGCAGATGCTCGGCGTGATGGAAGAAAGTGCTGTGTTGTCAAACCCGCATGGGGGGTTCGCCCCGCCCCAGCCCTGGCGGCCTCAGACCGCCTTTGAACGCAAAGGGCTGGCCAAGGGGCATCGGATCTACGAACTGCTGTACCGCTGTCAGGATTCCTCGTGATGGACGTACGTCGAGTTGGCGATTATCTCCTCGGCGTTCTTCCCGGATACCGGATCGTAGTGGTCGAAGACCATCTCAAAGCTGCCCGTTCCGGCAGTTATTGAACGAAGGTCAATGGCGTATCGCAGTAACTCGGACTGCGGAACCAGCGCATCGATCTCGATGATGCCGCCCCCGAGCTGATCCTGTCCCAGAACGCGGCCGCGTTTGGAGCTCAGGTCTGAGAGAACGTCCCCGAGGTACTGATCCTCAATAAAAACGGCCAGCTTCATCACCGGTTCGAGAAGGACGGGGCCGCACTTCTTCATCGCTTCCTGCAGGGCACCCCGTGAAGCGATCTTGAACGCCATTTCTGACGAGTCAACAGGGTGCTCTTTACCGTCGAAGAGGACGATGCCAACGTCGCAGACGGGGTAACCCGCCAGAACACCGTGATTCATCGCCTCGTGGAGGCCCTTTTCGATGCCGGGAATGTATCCCTTTGAGACGCTGCCCCCCTTGATCTCGTTGGCGAAACTGTATTGCTCACCCCGTTCCAGCGGGCGAACCCTGATATGCACCTCACCAAACTGGCCGTGACCACCGGTCTGCTTCTTGTGGCGATGGCTGACCTCGGTTGATTTGGTGATCGTCTCGCGGTAGGCCACCCTGGGTGGTCTGGTCTCGATCTCGATCTTCTGGGTGGCCTTGATCTTGTTCAGAATGGTGTTGATATGGAGCTCACCCATACCGGCGATGACCGTCTCGTGTGTCTCAGGATCGAACGTTACCGTGAAGGTCTTGTCTTCCTCGGTGACCCGTACCAGTTGTTCGTTCAGTTTATCCTCATCCTTTTTGCTGCCCGCGGAGATCGCCAGAGCGTATACCGGCTGTGGCAGCGCCAGGGGCCGGAAGTGAACATACGTGTCCGGCGCGTGGAACGTGTCGTTGGTATGGGCATCGGCTACCTTGGCCATCACCCCGATGTCCCCGGCAACCAGCGCATCGGTGTCAATCATCTTCTTGCCCATAGCAACGAAGATCTTACCGGCCCTGGTCTTTTTTCCATCCCGGTCAATGGCGAACTCGGTATCACCCTGCAGTACGCCGCCCATAACTTTCACGAAAGAAAGCTTTCCGGAAAACTGATCCAGGGTGGTCTTGAAGTTCATCGCCGCAAAGGGAGCTTCCGAGGTTATCACGTAGGGGGTTTCGGTGCGGTCCTTGGCAACGGCAACTTCGATGAGTCCGGCCGGGGACGGTGCCGCCCAGGTAAGGAAGTCAAGGAACACTTTCATGCCCGAGTTCGTCAGGGCAGAGCCGCAGAAGACGGGAACCACCTTATTGGCCCGCAGTCCCTCGGATATGCCGGTGCGGATCTCCTCTTCGGTGAGGGTCTCCTCTTCCAGGTACTTCATTGTCAACTCGTCGTCACCCTCTGCGGCAGCTTCGATCAACTGGGCGCGATACTCGGCGATTCGCTCTTTCAGATCCGCCGGAATCTCCATTGACGTCTCGTCCGCGCCGTTATCGCCACGGGCCCACCCGGTCTGGTCCACCAGATCGATGACACCCTTGTACTGACCGGCAGAACCGATTGGGACAGTCACCGGGACCAGGGTGATGTCAAATTTGTCCCGCAGATCCTGAAGGACCGCGTCGTAGTCTGCCCGCTCCTCATCCATCTTGTTGATGAAGACCATCCGGGGCCTGTTTCTCTTGTCCAGGCGTCTCCAGAGCTTCATCGTCTCGATCTGGACTCCTGCACGAGCGCCCACAACCATAACCGCCGATTCGGCGCTGCGAAACGCTGTAACTACCTCTCCGACGAAATCGGAGGATCCCGGGGTGTCCAGGATGTTTACCTTACAGCTATTCCACGAGATGTGACTCAACGTTGTGTGGATGGAGAACCCCGCTTCCACTTCTTCGGGGGTGTAGTCACTGACCGTCTTGCCCGATTCAACGGGAGCGGGGGCGCTGATCGCCTTTCCTGAGAACAGAAGCTGCTCTACTAACGTTGTCTTTCCGGTGGAGCCGTGTCCTGCCACCGCAATGTTCCTGATCTGTTCTGTGGTATACGCCATGAACGATTCCTTCCTGCTGGTGCTGTTGGATTTGAGCCTCTAATTCTCGCGGCGGTCCCGACAGTTGTCAAGCAAAATATGAACCGGATTACCGTGTCGACGCCGGCGCGAAATGGGAGAACTCCATGGCGTAGTTCCCCCGTCCCTGAGTTGAGCTGCGCAAAGCGGTGCTGTAGCCGAACATTTTCTTAAGGGGTGCCTCCGCGGTGATGTGTTCCACACCAGGGCGGCTCTCTACCGCGTGGACGATCCCCCCGCGGGTGGTAATGCCGTTAATCGCCTCACCCATGAACTCCTGGGGCACCATGACGGTCAGTTTCATTACCGGCTCCAGGAGAACCGCTCCGGCCTGACGACAGGCGTTGTCGAACCCCATGGACCCGGCTGCTTCAAAAGCGAACTCTGAAGCAGTGAGTTCGTCGTAGACCGCGTCGATCAGCTCCACGCCGATATCGATGGTGGGGTAGCCCATTGAGATGCCGGAGTTGAACGCCCCGGCAACGCCCCGTTCCACCGCCTGGGCGAACTGGCGGGGCAGCCTGGATTCCGGAACGACGCTGCTGAAATGGTTTCCCGTACCTCGGGCCCGTGGAGCCACCCTCAACACGATCTCGCTCCTGTTCTCCTTTCCGGCAAGGACCTTCTGAAAGATCTCCCGGTGCTCTGCAACGGCGGTGATGCTCTCGCGGTAGGTTACCTGGGGATTTCCCACCTTGGCGTGGACGTTGTAGTCGTCGATGATCCGTGTGACCAGGACATCCAGATGCAGCTCTCCCATACCGGAGATGATCAGCTGCCCCGTGTCGCTGTCTTCCTTCCAGATGAAGGTAGGATCCTCCCGGGTGAGCAGGTTCAGGGTGGTCTTCAGGCGGTCCTGCTCGCTCATCGTCTGTGGCTCGATGGCGACGGAGATTACCGGCTCGGGAAAATGCATTCGCTCCAGTACCACGGGAAACCCCTCGCTGCCGATGGTGTCACCCGTCTGGGCCAGTTTGAATCCGACGATAACGCCAATATCACCGGCTACCAGGCGGTCCACCTGTTCCGTCCGGTTGGCGTGCATCCGCAAAATTCGATTGGCCCGCTCCCTTTTTCCCTGATTGTGGTTGAACGTGGCCACCCCGGACTTGAGGACGCCCTGATACATCCGTACGAAGCAAAGGTTACCCGCTTCCCGGTCTGCCTGAATCTTGAAGACCATCCCCACTGCCTGTCCGTCTTCAGATCGCTCTACAGCAACGGGAGTCTCCTTGCGGGGATTCATACCCTGGATGGGCGGAAGCTCCTCCGGTGTGGGCAGATAATGGACCACCGCATCGAGCAGCGGCTGAACCCCCATATTGCGCAGGCTCGCGCCGACCAGGACAGGGACGGCGTTTCGGGAAAGGGTCAGGGCCCTCAGCTCCTGTCTGATCAGCTCCTCCGGGACGTTCTGGTCGTCAAGGATGAGGTCGGTGATCTCGTCGGAGGAGCTTGAGACGGTGTCCAGCAGCTTTTCCCGCCATTGCTCGGCCTGGTCCACCATCTCCGGCCGGATCGGGTGCTCGGTGATCGTTCTTCCCTGGTCCTCGCTGTCCCAGTGCAACTCCTTCATGGTGATCAGGTCGATGGTTGCGGTGAAGCTGTTTTCCCTGCCCACCGGGATCATCACCGGCACCGGGTTGGCCTTCAGTTTGTCGTGTATTTCCCGCAGAACCTCGAAAAAATCCGCGCCGATCCGATCCATCTTGTTTATGAAGGCGATTCGGGGCACCTCGTACGCGTCGGCCTGCCGCCAGACTGTCTCGCTTTGGGGTTCCACCCCGCCAACGGCGCAGAACACCGCCACCGCACCATCCAGAACCCGCAGACTTCGTTCCACCTCGGCGGTGAAGTCCACATGGCCGGGCGTATCGATGATGTTGATGCGATGGTCCTTCCAGTAGGTGGTTGTCGCTGCGGAGGTTATCGTAATTCCCCGGTTCTGTTCCTGCACCATCCAGTCCATGGTGGCGGAACCGTCGTCAACCTCGCCGATGCGATGAGACTTGCCGGTAAAGAAGAGAATCCGTTCAGTAGTGGTTGTTTTTCCGGCATCGATGTGCGCCATGATGCCGATGTTTCTGGTTTTTTCCGTCATAGCAGGTCCGAACAGTAGCACGGAGTGGCGGTTTTCGGCTACATGAGAGCTCTCATGGCGCGTTGACACCTGCCGCTGCTCGTGCTATATTCCCGCCGTCCGGGCGAATAGCTCAGCTGGGAGAGCGCCTGCCTTACAAGCAGGATGTCGGGGGTTCAAATCCCTCTTCGCCCATTTCCCTGTAACTGGGATACAAGCTGGATCCATTTGTAACTGCTGTGCTCACCGAAGTGCAGCCGGATGCGACGGCGTCCCACCATAAACTCGGAATAGCGGTTGAAATTATCGATAAAACCATGTGTCTCGTTGATGGGGAACCGTTCCACCAGCGCTGCTGAGGTGGAGTCCACCAGGTCAATCCTGTCCCGGTACAGCGACAGGGTACCCGTTCCCAATGTTTTCAGAATGATCTTCTTCCCGCTGGTGCCGCGTTCCAGCGCCTGTACCCCCGGGGTGACGGTAAAGGGTTTTTCTACCAGGCCGTCCTGGCTGGTGTGCTCTTCAAGGGCGGTGCTGCAGTGTTGCCACTGCCAGTCCATCCAGTCTTTCAGGTCACCCGGCCCCGACGCCCCGGTAATCTTCAGGGTCCCGTCAATTTCCCACCGGGTGCTGCAGTGACTGCAGTGAAACGCGCTTCCATCGGGATCGGCACCGATCGTGTCGTGACTGCCGCAGACAGGGCAGAGCCACAGAACGCGGTGTATCCCGGCAGAGCGGTTCTCGCACTCAAAGGGGAGATCAGTCAGCTCCCGGTCTTTCACGTCGTTCTGGTGAAGACGGGTCTCCAGTACCTTTTGAAGGGCTTCGGCGGTCATGCTTTGAGACTCTGCTTCGGAAATAACGGAAAAATCGATCTGAATCCGTCCCCGGGCAGGATAGTCCGCCCACCGCGGCCACGAGAGGTAGTGGCCCCGAAAGTGAGCAACGACGATGGGAACCTTCAGTCGACGAATCAGCGCTGCCGTACTGGGATGAATCGGTGCTGTCTCACCGTCCCAGCTGCGGTCTCCCTCCGGAAAAATCCCAACGGC
>SKHA01000196.1 GCA_007117185.1 Spirochaeta sp.
TCCCCGGGACATGATGCTGCTGGGGAAGATGGTTCAGGATATCTGCTGGTTCAACCCGTACGACTACTTCCGCGTCGAGGAAGTGAAAAGAGAGGTTTGAGATGAAGAATCTGGGTACGGCAATACAGTCTCTGGGGCTGCTGAAAGGGGGGACGGAGCTTCCCCGGGATATCAGTGATCGCCTGAAGTCCCTTGCCGCCAGCGAGAGCCCCCGCCTCGGTGACGGCCCCACCCAAATCTACCTGCGCTCTCTGGTCTTCCGGAAGGGGATCCTCTTCGGAGCCGCCCGGGACGACCAGGGAAAGGTTCTGTTCTGCGCTGCCGGTGAGCAGCCGTCCTCCGGACTGGGGGAGTTGCGCCTTGCCAGGCAGCCCGCTCCGGAGGGAATGTGGGTGGCCACGGCAGAGCACAGCAGCGAGAACGCCAGGGCATTGCATCGGCTCTTTCCGTGGACCAAACCGGTCTCGCTGCGGGAAAAGCGAACCACCATCGGCATGGGTGACCGCCTGGGGCTGGCAACGCCGGGGCATATTCGTGCGGCCCGGCACTACGCCGTTTCCCCGGTGCTGGCGCAACAGAGCGTTCGGGAGAATGATTTTATCGGGCGCACCTACGAAGACGTGGTGACCAATGCAACCTGGGGGGTGTTCCAGGAGGGGTACCGCGGGGGGTACGGGGCGGATGGCGATCACCTGAAGAACCTTGCCTCCATAGATGTGGCCCTGGCGGCAGCGATGCCCATGGTCACCCTGGATCTAACCGAGGTGATGCGCCCGGAGGTGGCCGAATGGACCCCGGGTGAGGTGGAGCAGGGGTTCAGCGAGCTGGACGGAACGTTCCGCCAGCGCGTGGAGGCGGAGTACTCCGGCCAGACCTTCACCATTGGGGAAAGCAGCGGCGACGAGGTGTCTCTCAGTCTCGACCCTCTGGAGGCACGGCGCTGCGCGGTGATGTACGGCCCTGCCCTGGCGTTCAGCCGGGAAGTGAACGACTACATCGACAGCGCCACCGGCGGAGCCTACGACCTGGAGATCTCCATCGACGAGACGACCACACCCACCCTGCCGGAACATCACCTGTTCATCGCCCGGGAGCTGCAGCACCGGGGGGTGCTGGTCAACAGTCTGGCGCCGCGGTTCATCGGGGAGTTCCAGAAAGGTGTGGACTACATCGGCGATATCGATGAGTTCGAGAAGCAGTTCCGGGTGCATTGCCTGATCGCCCGCGAATTTGGCGGCTACAAGGTATCGGTTCACTCCGGAAGCGACAAGTTTGCGGTATTCCCTGTTGTCGGCAGGGAGACAGGGATGCGCCTGCATCTGAAGACCTCCGGCACCAGCTGGCTGGAGGGGTTGCGCACCCTGGCACTGTACGACCCCCAGACGTACCGAAGCATCCACGCCTTTGCCACCGAGTACTACCCTACCGCGCTGACCCACTACCACATCACTGCGGACTTCGACTCGATCCGTCCTCTGGACCAGGTCAGCGATGCCGAACTTCCGCAGTACCTGGAACACGTCGCCGCGCGACAGATGCTGCACATTTCCTACGGGGGGGTCCTGCGGAACCGTGCTATGGCGGAGCGCCTCTACGCTTCTCTTCATCTTCTGGAGGAAGAGCATGCCCGGGTCCTGGAGGCTCACTTCAAGCGCCATATCGGCGGGCTGGGGGTTCCTCACACCTGAGAACGATCGTTCTAAACCGCCTCCCAGGGTCTGCCGATACTGAAGTGGTGGGAGGCACCGTGATGCAACGATATACGATCAAGTCCTCGAAAAATCGTGAAGATTACATGGAGATCCAGAAAGAGACCCCTGAAGGGTACTACGTCCGGATCGTCCGCAGTTACGACGGCTATCATCAGGCTACGGAAAGCTTCATGGAGCGACATCTCTTTGAGATGTGCCTGAAGACGGCGTATCTGGTCCCTGTTGCCCGAACTGCCGGGGTTCTCTCCTCGTCGGTGGCATAATTTTCGCGACGAAAACTCCAAAAACATAATATACCGGTAGACACGTGGTTACGTTTCTATTAGACTGCAAATGTCTAATAGATTATTTGCCCCCTGCGGACTTTTCGGGTTCCCACCCAACCCGGCCTGCCTTCCCGCAGGGGGTTTTTTGTTGTTTCCTGCACTAAACTACCATTGTGGAACTGGCTCAAACAGAAAAAGATCAACTTCTCACCCGGGTGCTGCGTCTGGTCACGCTGGTTGGGTTCTTTGCGTATGTTCCGGGGGTGTGGCTGGCCGTCGCGGATGCTGTCTGGGCTGTTGCTGTGGTCAACACGGTGGTCTACTGTGCGGTGGCCGCGGCCAGCTTCGCCCCGGCAGTACCGTTCCGCTGGAAACTGGTGATGATCATCGCCGGCACGTGGATCGTGGGGACGGTGTTGCTCTTTTCCGTCGGTGTTTTGGGAGCGGCGTACGTCTGGCTGGTGGCGGCTATCGTCTTTGCGGCGATCTTCGGCGATAGCCGGGGGGTGGCTTCGGTGATTGGGGTTACCGCAGCGATGCTTCTGGTCTACGCCTGGGCGATTGCTCGTGGTGTTCAGAGCTTTGGTGCCACCCCGGAACTCATCCTGGTAAACGGGGCAAGCCTTCTGGTGGTCTCGATGTCGATCGCGCTGCTGGTAAACCTGCTGATCCAGCGGCTGGAGAACGCGTTGCGACGGGAACAAAGCCTTACGGGGAAGCTCAGCGTGGAGGTTCGTGCCGGTGAGGAGCTCCTGCGGGAAGTCCACCACCGGGTGAACAACAACATGCAGCTGGTCTTGAGTCTGATGAATCTGGAGGCGCCAGATCGCGTTCCCAGTCGGGTTCGCGTCCTGGCGGCGGTGAACGCGCTGCTGCACCGGGACCGTACCACCATGTCGGCGGAGTTACCGGAGATCGTGGCGGCGGTACGGGCGCTGCTGGAGCCTGCCCCGGAGACGGTCGTGATCGTGCCGTCCCCCGTGTCGCCGGAGGTCTCTCCCCGTCTGGCCGCGTCCACGGCGATTCCGTTCGGTCTGTATCTGTACGAGTGCGGCCAGGCCCTGGTGGAGCGGGGCATTTCGGTAGCGTTCCAGTGGAGTGTGAGCAACGGTGAGATCCGCTTCCGGATCGTTGCTGTTGACCGCAACGGCGACCCGATACCGGCCACCGACGAACTGCGTGACGCGATGGCCACCATTGAACACAGTCTGGCCGCCCGGATGGTGGAAGGTCCCCTGCGGTTTCCTTCGGGACAGGAGATGCTTCAGGAGTTGTTCATCCCACTGACATGAGGGCGATCCCGGCCAGAGCCAGCGCGATCCCGGCAGCGCGAACCGCACCCACCCGCTCCTTCAGGACCACTCGGGACAGCAGCACCGTCTGCGCCGGGTAGGCAGAGGTGATTACCGTCACTATCGCCAGAAGCCCCTGCCGCAACGCCAGAACGTAGAAGATATTGGCGGACATATCCAGCACACCCGCCAGAAACACCGCCGTCCGGTCCGTGCTGATCACCGGTCGCCGCTGCGTTGCCGCTGCCGCCGCCAGCAGGATCAGAATGGAGGTGCCTCGGGCAACCGCCAGGGGCCACAACCCCGCAGCCTCCGCCGGTACGCTGATAGCGATGAAAAAGAGCCCGAAGAAGACGCCTGCCAGGGCACCCGCCGCCAGGGAGAACCCCAGCCTGCGGGGGTCCCGGTGGGTCAGAGCGCCGCGACGGTTCCAGGACATCAAGACGATCCCCGGTAGACACAGGGAAATCCCGATGCCGGCGAGGGTGCTGAAGGTCTCGCCGCTGAGAACACCAAACACCAGGGGCACTGCCGCACCAACCACCGCCGCCATGGGCGAGACGATGGATACGTACCCCCGGGCGATGCCCCGATACAGAAAGAGAAGGCCTCCCAGCCCTGCCAGCCCGGCGGCGGCACCCCACAGGAGATCTGCCGGTGCCGGGGTCGGTGCGGTAGCGTCAGCCAGGGCGAAGATCAGTACCAGGGCCAACCCCGCCAGCTGCGACCAGACCAGCACGGCAGATACGCTGTTGCGCCTGCTTGCAAATCCACCGGAGAAGTCTGCTGTTCCGTAACATACCGCTGAGAGAATCGCCAGGATGATCGCCATACCGGATCGTATCACAGAACCGGGAACGGTGCCGGTTGCTTCAATATTCCATATAGAGTATATTAAAATTATGATATACAGCGAGTTCGAACAGCGGATCAACGGAGATGCGGATCGACCAACGGTGATCGACGTGTGGGCCCCCTGGTGCGGCCCCTGCAAAGCGATGAAGCCTCACTTCGAATCCCTGTCCGGGGAGTTTGGTTCTCAGGCCCAGGTGCTGGCAATCAATGCCGATGAGAGCCCGGAGGTTGTGGAACAGCTTGGGATCACCGGGATTCCCACCGTCCTGGTATTTCGGGGTGGACAGGAGGTGGCGCGGCGCATGGGTGCCCAGTCTGAGAAGGATCTGCGGGGGTTGTTTGAGGCGGCTGTCTCGGGTGCCCAGATCCCGAAGGTGAACAATGTTGCCCGGATGGTGCGCATCTTCGCCGCAGCGCTGGCCATGGGGCTTGCCGGGCAGTTTGAACCGGCGTGGCCCCTGCAGGCGGCGGCGGTGGGTCTGTTCATCTGGGCAATCCACGACCGCTGTCCCATCATCCAGGCGCTGAAGCGAACGCTGTCGCGTCCCTACCAGTCCGCCGGAAAGACGTATTGAAACTCCGGTGGTGAGACCGCTTCCCAGCGGCCCTGGCGAATCACCGGCAGGTTCTGCATCGCTGCCTGCCCGGTATTAAACTCATCGCGAACACCCAGCGTTCCGGTGAGCCTGATCCATGTTCCCTCCGGTGGTGCCTGAGCCGGGGCCATCTCCGTCAGGAGTCCCACCACCGCGGCGTCATCAACGCAGCACCAGATTGAGAGGCGGGCGGTGACAAAGAGCTCCCGCGGCCACTGAGGCTGTCGGTAGACCATTCCGATGAGCTCAATCTCCTGCCCGGCGGCACCGAAGGGGTCGTCCCAGAGGCGATCAACCACCGCAGAAAAATTGTCGCTCTCCATGCGGATCGGCGGGCTGTACAGCTCGTCTATCGCCGCCAGGAGATCCCCGCTGTTCTCGTCATCGACCCAGTCCTGACCAGTTTCGACCTGGCCGGTCTCTTCCTGAGGTGCCAGCGGCGTGGTCCTCACGGGGCGGCCAAACTCCAGCCCCGACAGCTGCGGTGCTTCCGCGCGCATCGCCGCGGGGGTCAGGGCCAGGACGATCACCAGGGGCGCCAGGGCGCGCCAACTGAAAACGGCCGCTTCAACGTCCTGCTTCACTGATCTGCGCCAGGTGGAGCTGAGGTGCCACACCGAGAGGACGATCAGGGCGATCGCTGCGGCCAGCGCCCGGGAGTAGACCCGCGGGTGGTACAGCTCCCGGAGCAGCGGGTTCATCCCGATCGCCACCAGGGTACCCCAGAGCGCTATCGCCAGCACCGTTACCACTGCGGCGACAAAGACCCCCCGTCTCACATCAGCCTCCCGGCAACAAGAACGACCAGCAGCACGAAGATCGCCGCCTGAACTGCCGTCAGGAACGGGTTCCCCTGCCCGCCGCGGCGCAGATTGATCGCCGGACCGGTGACCATGAACGCCAGCAGCACCGGCGGCGGAAGATACGGAAGGAGAAAACGGACCACGAAGGGGTCAGCCTGGGCAGGAAGGGAGAGAAAGTACCCACCGGCGAACAGCACCAGGACGGCCACGAAGACACCAGAGAACTGTCCCTGCGCCGGACCCAGCGACGAAAACAGTGCCGCCCCGTCCACCACCCGGACCAGCGACACCAGCAACGCTGCTGTGACCACCGGCCCGAGCCCACCCAGAAACCGCCGGACCGTGGCGGTGGCAAAAGGCTGCCTCGGGACAAGCTCGCTTCCGAAGGTTTCGTCACGGGCAGCAGGGCCTGCGCCGCCGGGTTGCACCTGCCACGCCAGGGCCATCAACCCCAGCAGCACCGCAACCCCCCAGGCGCCAACAAAGCGCGCCGCCACCAACCCCGGTCTGCCGGGGAACGCCATCACGGTAGCCACGATAGCCACCGGGTTCACCACCGGCATGGCGCAGGAAAGGGTCAGAACCAGAGGGTAGGGCAGCCCATCCAGCGGAAAGCCTCCCTCCTCCGGGTCAACCGGCAGCACCAGCCCCAGCAGCGGAGCCACCGGGATAAGCCAGTTGCCTCCCCGCCCCAGAACGCCCGCCAGCACTCGCCGGGGTACCGGCACCTGGGCCAGCGCCGCAGCCAGCAACAGCCACGGCATCACCTCCAGCACCAGATTGACCACCAGCCGGGCGTACAGCGGGAACGCGGTAATCTCCGGCAGCGACCTCACCACCAGGAACATCGCCAGGGCGAGAACGCCGATAAACACGCCCCGTGTCAGATTTTTGCCAGCTCCCTCAACCATCCTGGCAGTATGCGGCACGGTAAGGCAGTTGGCAACCGCCTCTCATTGCCGTACACTGCTGAGGGTATCCCATCTCCAGGAGAGGAATAATCATGGCTCGAATTTTTAATTTCAGCGCTGGTCCCGCCACCCTGCCGGTGGAGGTTCTGCAGCAGGCACAGCAGGAGTTCCTGGACTATCAGGGTAAGGGGTTTTCCCTGATAGAAGCCAGCCACCGGGGCAAGGAGTACGAAGCGGTCCATACCGAAGCAGGGCGTCTGATCCGTGAACTACTGGGAGTACCCGAGACGTATCGCATCCTCTTTCTTGGTGGAGGGGCAACGATGCAGTTCGGGATGATCCCGATGAACATCCTGCCCTCCGGAGGGTCCTGCGACATGACGGTCAGCGGCAGCTGGGCCAAAAAGGCCCTGGTGGATGCGCGCCGCGTCGGTACGGTAAACGTGGTCTATGACGGCGGCGACAGCGGCTTTACCACCCTGCCCGCAGTTTCCTCGGTACAGAGCTCCCCCGGCAGTTCCTACCTGCACATCACCTCCAACGAGACAATAGAGGGGCTGCAGTGGACGGACTTTCCCAGGACCGAAGCGCCACTGGTGGCGGACATGTCCAGCGATATCTTCAGCCGTCCCGTCCCGGTGGACCGTTTCGGGCTGATCTACGCCGGGGCACAGAAGAACCTGGGGCCCGCCGGCGTCACCATCGTGATCATCCGTGAGGACCTGCTGGAGCGCAGTCCCGATTCTCTACCGGCGTACCTGGACTACCGGAACCACGCCAAGAATGACTCGCTGTACAACACCCCCCCGGTCTTCTCCATCTATATGGTAGGGCTGGTGCTCAAATGGATCGCCGGGACCGGCGGCCTGGCGGCGATGGCAGAACGAAATCACCGCAAGGCCCAGGCGCTGTATGACGCCATTCAAAACTCCGGTGACTTCTACCGCTGCCCGGTGGACCCGCGGTATCGCTCGCAGATGAACGTGGTATTTCGCCTGCCTTCCGAGGACCTTGAAGGGCGATTCATCAAGGAAGCGGCAGAGAAGGGGATGAGCGGCCTCAAGGGGCACCGCAGTGTTGGCGGCATCCGGGCTTCCATATACAATGCCATGCCCGAAGAGGGGGTGCAGGCCCTGATTCAGTTTATGAAAGAATTCTCAACAAAACATGGAGGAGATCAGTGAGTTACGTTCAAGACGTTCTGGAGACGATGCGGCAGCGCAATCAGCGGCAGCCGGAGTTCATGCAGGCGGCGCAGATTGTATTGGAGTCGCTGGAGCCGGTATTCGATGTTCACCCGGAGTACCAGGAGGCATCAATTCTGGAGCGTCTTACAGAAGCGGAACGTACCATCATCTTCCGGGTCCCCTGGGTAGACGACAGCGGGAAGATACATGTCAACCGAGGCTACCGGATCCAGTTCTCCAGCGTTCTGGGGCCCTACAAGGGGGGGCTCCGGTTTCACCCCACCGTCAACCTGAGTATCATGAAGTTTCTTGCTTTTGAGCAGACCTTCAAGAACAGCCTCACCGGTCTGCCCATGGGTGGCGCCAAAGGTGGCAGCGACTTTGACCCCAAAGGCAAGTCCGATAGCGAGGTGATGCGTTTCTGCCAGTCCTTCATGACGGAATTGCAGCGTCACATCGGCCCGGATACCGACGTTCCCGCCGGTGATATCGGTGTTGGTGGCCGGGAGATCGGGTACCTTTTCGGTCAGTACCGCCGAATCCGCAACCACTTCACCGGGGCGCTCACCGGGAAGGGGCTCAATTGGGGAGGGTCGTTGGTACGCCCGGAAGCTACCGGATTTGGCGCGGTCTATTTTGCCCAGGAGATGCTCCACGGGGTGGGCGACACCATAGAAGACAAGGTCTGTACCGTCTCCGGCAGTGGAAACGTGGCCCAGTATACCGTCCAGAAACTCAACGATCTGGGGGCAAAAGCAGTGACCCTCTCGGACTCCAGCGGTTACATCCACGACCCCGAGGGGATCTCTCCGGAGAAGCTCCAATGGGTGATGGAGCTGAAGAACGTCAAGCGCGGCCGCATCGAGGAGTACGCTCAGGAGTTCGGCGTCACGTACTACCCCGGCGAGCGCCCCTGGAAGGTTCCGTGTCAGGTGGCGTTCCCCTGCGCAACCCAGAACGAAGTTGAGCTGGAAGACGCCAAAACGTTGATAGCCAACGGGTGTCTGGCAGTGGCGGAGGGGGCCAACATGCCCACCGTTCCCGAGGCGATTGATGCCTTTATCAAAGCAACGGTCCTCTTCGGCCCCGGCAAGGCTGCCAACGCCGGGGGTGTGGCCACCAGCGGGCTGGAGATGAGCCAGAACGCCATGCGTCTGAAGTGGACCTTCGAGGAAGTTGACCGCCGGCTGCACCGGATCATGCACGACATCTACCGTGCCACCGCCGAAGCGGCGCAGCGCTACCACGAAGCGGGTAACTTCGAGGTTGGGGCCAACATCGCCGGGTTCCTGAAGGTGGCCGATTCGATGCTGGATCAGGGAGTGGTTTGAGCAGGTCCCTCTTCCGCCTGTTCTTTCGCACCGTTACGGCGACGTTCTTCGTCGCCGGGGCGCTGGTGCTGCTGGGGCAATACCGTCAGGTACAGCAGTGGCCCCAGGTTACCGGCCGGGTTGAGCGCGCCGAGGTTGTGATTTCCGGAGACCCTGAAGACAGCCGCGTGCCCGGCCAGCGCTACGAGCCGCTGGTGAGCTACCGGTACCACGTGGACGGTGACCCGTATCAGGCTGAACGGCTGGCGGTGCACCGCTGGATCTATCGCCGGCGGGAGAACGCCAGGGAGTACCTGGCCACCCGGGATATCTACCGCGGCGCCACCGTCCCGGTGTACTACAACCCCGGCGACCCCGCTGAGGCGGTACTGGTTGCGGATGTTCCCTGGTGGCGCGGCGAGGTGCTGGTGGTGCTGCTGCTGATGGTAGTACTGCCGCTGGTGGTTGTGGCGGTTGAACTTGTCACATATATATCAGCGCTGCGATCCCCAGAGGGATGAGATAGATGCTGAAGACCCACAGCTTGCCACCGCGAATAAGCATAACCAGCAGCGAGAGAGAGAGAAACCCAAACACCAGCGACGACACAAACCCCGCCGCCATGATCAGCGGCGAAACCACCGTTCCCAGCTCCCCGAAATGACGCAGCTCCAGTACAAGAGCCCCCAGGATAGCCGGGATGGAAAGGAGAAACGAAAACTCCCCCGCCTTCTCCCGGGATATCCCCGATGAGAGAGCCGCCCAGATGGTGCTGCCCGAGCGGGAGATCCCCGGTATGACCGCAACCCCCTGCACCGCCCCTACGATGAGGGCGTGGCGGATCCCGATCCCGTTGTAGTCCAGGGTTCCTCCGGCAAAATGGGCAAGGATCAGAAGAACCGCCGTCACCAGAAACGAAACAGCCACAACGGCAGGGTACAGGTGCAGATCCAGTTGCCGGATCGACAGGCCGATGACCACGGTGATCACCGTGGCGACCAGGACCAGCCACGCCAGCTTCAGATCAACGGCATCGTCAGTGGTGGTGCGGCGGGTCACCCAGCGCACCACCGCAGCGAGAATCTTCAGGACCCGCTGCCGGAAGAAGATCACCACCACCAGCAGGGTGGCGATGTGCAGGATCACATCGTACAGGAGAGGTATCTCTCCCAGCTCCAGCCCCATCAGGGCCCTGGCAACCACCAGGTGGCCGGAACTGGAGATGGGAATGAACTCGCTCACTCCCTGGAGAATTCCAAGAAACACAGACTGCCAAAGACTCATCGCTCCTCCTGTGGGGAGAATACTGCAAAGCGGCTGCCCCGTCAGCAGGCGGTGACACAGCGCCTCGTTTCCCGTATACATAACCCGATGAGTAGCTCCCTTTTACAACGGCTTGCCGCCGCCCTGACCCTGCTGTTTTTCGCCGGCTGCAGCGGCAACGAAGACCTTCCCCCGCGTATTGCCGATACCGCCTTTCTGCTGGGTACAGCCATTACGGTGACGATCCAGCAGCACGATATCCCCCGGCAGGTGATCCAGGACGTCTTTGACCGTACCGAAGAGATACAGAACCTGATGAGCGCTAACGAGCGTAATTATGAGAGTACCGAGATCCTGACCATCAACCGCGCAGCCGGAGAGCAGGCGGTCACGGTCAGCCCGGAAACGCTACTGGTCGTCCAGGAATCCCTGGAGTTTGCCCGACTCACCGGCGGTGCCTTCGACCCCTCGGTGCACCCGCTGATCGTTCTGTGGGGTATGGGCACCGAACAGGCCAGCGTGCCCCCGGCGGATCTCCTGGAGGGGGTGGTAGCGCAGATCGGCTGGGAAGACATCCAGCTGGACCGGGAGCAGGGCACTGTGTTCCTGCCCCGGGAGGGGATGAGCATCGACGTGGGGGGGATCGCCAAGGGCTACGCCGCTGACGAGGGCGCGCGGATCCTCCGTGAGGCGGGGGTACAGCGGGCCATTCTGGACTTCGGCGGGGACATCGTCACCATCGGCGGCCGCGTAGACGGCACCCCCTGGCGCATCGGCATTCAGCACCCATCGGGGGATCGAAACCGCTACCTGGGAATCCTCAATTCTCGTGACGAGAGTGTGGTCAGCTCCGGGGACTATGAGCGCTACTTCGTCCAGGACGGGGTACGGTATCACCACATCTTTGACCCTGAAACGGGCTTCCCCAGTACCTCAGGACTCAACAGTGTGACGGTGATCGGGCCGCAGGCAATCCGCACCGACGCGCTCTCAACGGCATTCTTTGTGATGGGGCTGGAGGCGAGTCTGGCAGTACTGGCGGAGATGCCGGATTACGAAGGGATCTTTGCCACCGAGGAGATGCAGCTGATCATCACCGCCGGGCTGGCGGATCGCTTTGAGCGTCCGGATGAAGCGTATACGCTGATCGTTCGTTGACGAAGCTAACGGCGACCCAGAGTTACAGACCCAGCGCCTCTTCCCAGCGCTGCCGGTTGTACCCGAACAGCCAGGTGTCACCGAATTCCAGCACCGGAAGGAACAGCTTGTTCCCGGAGCGCTGCTTCAGGTCCCGGACCACTGCCCCACGATGCTCGTGGGGGATCAGTTCCAGCGAGGCGTAGGAGAAGGAAATCCCAAGCTCCTGGAGGTGCGCTTTGGCCTTGCCGCAGAACTCACACCCCACCTTCCCGTAAATGTACACCGGATGGGCAAGATCCTTTCCGGGATGATTCTGGTAGTCGATCTGTTCGTACACCTTATCAGTGTAACCGCAGGGGTCGACGTTATCAATTGCGGCGTTCCGGGCTATACTGCCCGGTATGAATAGCACGGACAGATATCAGAAGTATGCACTGTGCCGGGAGATGCTGGAGACACCAGCGGTTGTGAAGCAGCTGGACCCGGCGGGTATGGAACCGCTTCAGCCCCAGTCGGATATGATCCTGCTTTCCGGTGAGGGGTCCAGTCGGATCTTCCCGGCCAAACGGGCGATCGCCTGGGGGCTGCAGCGGGGGTGGTCTCTGCAGGTGGTCACCGAGGGGGCGTGTCAGAGCAGGGAGTACGACCTCACCGGGTACCACGTCTACGTGGCCTCGAACTCCGGGAAGACCGCCGAGGGGGTGATGCTGATCCGCGACCTGGCGGCCAACGGCAGGGCGGCGGCGGTGTCCGGGGTGGTTGCCCACGGGGGCACTCCCATAGCTGAAGAGCCTGAGAGCGCCTACATTCTCTCCTGCGGAAATGAAGATGCGGTGGCGGCCACCAAGTCCGTTGTGGAGCAGGCGCTGGTCTACGACATCCTCCTGCGGGGTGCTACCGGAGCAGATGCCCTGGATCTGAACACTCTCGCGGCGCTGCTGCAGCAGACCCTGACCCAGGAGATCGCCCCCGAAGTTATCCAGGCGTGCGCCGGGTCCTCCCGCATCTTCTGGGCGGGTCGCAACGACGGGGTTGCCGAGGAGCTTACCCTCAAAACCAACGAGATCACCCGGTTATCCTCGGCGTTTCTGGAGGGAACCTACGCAGTTCACGGGATCGAGGAGGTGATGAACCCCGACGAGACGGTGATCCTGGTGGAGCCCTTTCCGGAGCAGCTCCAGAAGTTCGACACCGTCCTGCGCAAGGGGGTGGGGCTCAACGTGGTGGCGATCTCATCGCAACCGACTCCGTTCCCCACCATTTCGATTCCCCCGGCGGGAGAGCTGGCGCCATATGTGCAGCTGGCTGCGGGGTGGAACCTGCTTGTTGAGATCGGCCTGGCCCGGGGGGTTGATCTTGACCACCCGGTGCGGGCCCGGAAGGTGGGAAACGAGCTGTAGGGCAGGGCATAAAAAAGCCCGGCGCCGCAAAAGCGGTACCGGGCCGTTCTGATTACCGGAAACTGCGGGGGGACTATTCCATCCGCAGGCGGCCGGCAGCGGCCTGAACCAGTGTGAAGTAGTCGATGAAGTCCGAGAGGGTTGCCCCGGTGACCGCGTCGGCCAGTCTCCAGCGGCTGTCGTTGCCGCGGACCATCTGGTCAAGCTTGAAGCCAAGACCGTGCTGGACGATTGCAGCCTCAACCGCTTCGATGTTGCCCTGCCA
>SKHA01000382.1 GCA_007117185.1 Spirochaeta sp.
TCTGCTCGCGGGGTGAGCTCAACCTGCGCGCCGTAGGCGGTCATCAGCCGGCGTCGCTCCATGGACATCGAGTCGGGCATCACCAGGATCACCGGGTACCCCCGGACCGCCCCCACCAGCGCCAGCCCCACCCCGGTGTTGCCGGAGGTGGGCTCCACAATGGTGGCCCCTGGTGTCAGCTGCCCCGACTGCTCCGCCGCTTCCACCATGGACAGGGCGATGCGGTCCTTGATGCTCCCGCCGGGGTTGGTCCGCTCCAGCTTCATCCATACCTGGTGCTGTGGCGGGAAAAGCGTGTTGATTCTCAGGTGGGGGGTCTGGCCGATCTGGGCCAGTATGGTTTCCAGTTTCATGTCTGCTCCCTGTTCAAATGTGAAAGATGATGCCCTCGTCTTCGCCGCGCACGTGGATCTCCGCGCGGTTGTAGACGATGGACCGCGGGGGGACGCTGAAGGTGACCCAGGCGCCGCCGCCGATGACGCTCTGCTCGCCGATTACGGTGGCGCCTCCCAGAATCGTCGCATTGGCGTAGATCACCACCCCATCGCCGACCCGGGGATGACGGCGGGTGTTCTGCAGATCCTTGGCAACGCTCAACGCCCCGAGGGTGACGCCCTGGTAGATCTTGACCCCGTCCCCGATCTCGGTTGTCTCGCCGATTACTACCCCCGTGGCGTGGTCAATACAGAAGGAATGCCCGATCTGCGCCCCCGGGTGGATATCCACTCCGGTGAGGCGGTGAGCGTACTCGGTGATCAGACGCGGGAGGATCCGCACCCCCGGGGCGTACAGGGCATGGGCCACCCGGTACGCGGCGATAGCGTAAAATCCGGGGTAGGCGGCGATCACCTCGTCCAGGGAGTGTGCCGCCGGGTCGCCCCGTTCAATCGCCAGCGCGTCTTCCTGAAGGAGCGTACGGACCCCCGGCAGTTCCGACATGAAGCGACGGGCCGCCGCCCCCGGGTCCGCTGAGAGGGGTACCAGGAGGCGCGTCAGCGCCCGCTCCAGTCGGACCAGCTCCGCAGCGACCTCCGCCCCGGTCCGGTAGCGGTCTTCGGTAGCCAGCTGGGGAAAGATCAGCCCCAGCAGCTCCTGGAGAAAGCGCTCTGTGCCGGTTCGGGAGGGCAGTGTGCCGCCGCTGTTCTGGTGGTCCTTTTCCAGTTCAGTGAGAAACTCATCGTCGTCGCAGGGGTTGTACATCCGTCTCTCCTGTCTGTGGTATACCGCCTCGGCAGCACTGACAGGGACAACAACAGCAGGAACGGGAGAAGGGACGACGACTGATTCCTGATCTGTTGATGTTCATGGTTGGAAAATACAACAATCTTGATAAAACGTGTACCCGACGTCCCCTGCCGTTTCAGTTCAGCTTTCCGCTGATCGTTCGATACTTACAGTATGGACTCTCAGCGGACCATCCTGCTGGTGGAAGACGAAGGGGTTATCGCGATGCAGGAAAAGCAGCTCCTGGAAGGCGCGGGATATCGGGTGGTCCACTGTTTCACCGGCGAGGCGGCGATAGAGGTTTTCCCCACCGCGACGCCTCAGGTGGACCTGGTTCTGATGGATATCAACCTGGGACCGGGGATGGACGGTACCGAGACGGGACAACGAATCCTGGCATCGCGGGACGTTCCCCTCATTTTTCTCTCGTCTCACTCGGCGGCGGATGTGGTCTCCCGAACCGAGGAGATCACCTCCTACGGATACATCGTCAAGAACACCGCACCGGCGGTACTGCTGGCGTCAATCAGGATGGCCTTCCGGCTGTTCCAGGCGCACCGCCGGTTTCGGACCATAGTGGAGAACGGGCCTGATGGCATCTACGTCTCGGTGAACCGCCGATTCGTCCTGGTAAACGACGCCGCGGCGCGGCTGCTGGGTGCCGGAAGTCCGGACGAGCTGACCGGAACGCCGGTGCGGGATCGAATCCACCCCAACTCTGCAGCCACAGCACAGCGTTACAGCAGTCAGTTGTACGAGGGGCGTACGGCGGTGCGCACGGCGGTAGACGTTCAGTGGGTCCGGCTGGACGGGTCTACAGTGTGGGCCGCCACCACCGGGGAGCCCATCGATTATGACGGCGAACCGGGGGTGATGATCTTCCTGAGACCCCGGGAGATTCACCATGCTTCACTCATGTTTCGCACCGTCCTGGAATCGTCGGAGGACCACATCTTCATCAAGGACCGGCAGTCCCGGATCATGGTGTGCAACACTCCCTTTGCATCAGAGGTGGGCAAGAGCCCTGACGACCTCGCCGGCAAGACCGACCAGGAGAACGGCTGGCCCACCGAGCTCATAGCGGCGTACCACCAGGAAGACCTTCGCGCTCTATCGGGAGAGTCCGTCCGGGCCACCAACGATACCCGCCAGCCCGACGGTTCCGGGCGCGTCTTCGAAACGCTCAAGACACCCCTGATAGACCGGGACGGGCAGATCATCGGACTACTGGGGGTGAGCCGGGAGGTAACCGACCTCACCCGGGCAGTTGAGCAGAACCACCTTCTGCTGCGGGAACTGCAGCATCGGGTCAAGAACAACCTGAATATCGTCATCAGCCTGCTTGATCTGGCCCTCCCCCAGCTGGAAGATCCCACGGCACAGCAGGTCTTCCTGGAAGCCCGGACGCGGGTACACTCCATGGCTACCATATACGACGAGCTGCACCGCACAACCGCAGGATCCACCCTCGACCTGGGCCACTATCTCGAACGGCTGGCGCGCACCACCTTCGAGACCTATCAAGTGGATCAGGAAGGGATCGAACTGTCCGTCCACTGTGAGAACGTGGAAGCTACCGCGGCGACCGCCGTTCCGGTTGGGTTGATACTCAACGAACTGATGAGCAACACCCTGAAATACGCCTTTCGGGGTCGTGACAGCGGCATCGTCTCGGTGCGCTTCAGTCGCGACGGCTTGACCGTCACCGACAATGGTGTGGGGCTGCCGCAGGACTTCGACATGGAGACCTCCGGTGGAACGGGACTTCTCCTGGTTCGCGCCCTGCTCTCCCAGCTCCGGGGAGATCTGGCCATCGCCACCCCGGCAGGTGGGGGAACGGAATATCACCTGAGGTTCTCAGTTGTATGAGCCTTGAGACGATGACACCCTTTCTTTGGAACAACCCGCGACTGCTGCCAGCGAAGCAGGCACTGGCACTGGTAGCTGAGACGATGACCCCGGCGGATATGGACGACGCCGCGTTGCGGCTGCAGCGCTTTGCACCGTGTCTGGCTCAGCTCTTCCCGGAGACCGCCCGGGGCATCATCGAGTCGCCTTTGCGCCGGATCGACGGGATGGCGACGGTGCTTCGCCGGGAAAACCCGGGGTGGCCCGCTTCCGCGCCCCTGTTGATCAAGCTGGACAGTCACCTGCCTATAGCCGGTTCGATCAAGGCACGGGGCGGGGTCTACGAGGTCCTTGTCCATGCGGAACACCTGGCCCGTCAGGCGGGGCTCCTCGCCGGGGACCGGGATGATGACTACCGGGTGCTTCTCACCGCTCCAGCCCGGGAGCTCTTCGCGCAGCATCGCATCGAGGTGGGATCCACCGGCAACCTGGGGCCGAGCATCGGCA
>SKHA01000124.1 GCA_007117185.1 Spirochaeta sp.
CCTCTCGGGCCCGGACAATCACATCCTGCTGAACCACCGTAGATTCCACTTCCACGATAATCGTCCCGGTCAGATCCTCCTGGAGAAACGGCAGCTTCGCTGGTAGCTCCAGTGGGAGATCAAAGGTGGCGACAGCCCCCGGGACGAGGGAGACCGTCTGCCTCGAAACCGGCCCGTCCTCTCCGGCGATTCTCACCCGCGCAGTCAGGGCGGCGTTGCGTCGTTCCTGTCGCCGATTGGTAACGGTGACGGCGATACCCTCTCCCCGCCGGTACTCTCCGGTCAGCCCCGGGTGCAACTGCTCCGGCGCCTCAACGGTGACCTGCAGGTCATCAGGAGGTCCCGGAACGGCGCTGAAGGGTTGAATCGGCATGAGAGAGAAGCGGAGCATCTGTTCCAGTGCCTCGATTCTGGCCGGGGCGGCCCGGTGAAATGGCTGGTGCTGTAACACCTCCCGCCAGCTCTGCAGCGCCATAACGAAGGAGCTGCCGGCGGTGTAGAACTCTGCCCGCGCCTCCCGGTTCAGATCAATCAACCGCCGGGCGGCAGCCACCGCCGGGTCCGCAGCACCCCGGCGCAACACATCCGACTCCATCAAATGCAGGACCCGCCTGGTGAAGCGGTCGGTCACGCGAACGGAACCACTCTCCCGGTGATAGGTGACCGCGGACAGGCGGGCCACCGGCGTGCGGTCCGGGTCATCCAGGGTCGTCACTGACCACTGCACCGCTCCGCTGCGGTGAATCTTCACCAGCGCGGTGGTGCCCAGCAGTATCGCCTCTCCGGCGGGAGAGACGGCGATCCCCCGCACCACCGACAGCGCTCCCGGTGGCAGATGGGGTACTATCCGATCCAGGATTTCTCCCTGACGGGACAGCACCAGAATCTGCTCACCCGAGGAGTCCCAGAGCCAGATGGTGTCATGAGGTCCAGCGGAAACAGCAGTGAACACCGCGGCTGTTTCAGTTGTTGAGAAGAGGGGAAGGTACCGTCCCCCGGTGATGCGCACCACCTGTCGCCCCGCTCCACCAAGCACCGCAATGGAACGATCCGGAAGCATCGCGACGGCAGAGACCCCCCCAAGGTCTGCAGGCAGACGAATCCGGTCCGGCTCCGCCCCCGCCGGGCGGTCGACACGGTACAGGTACACCTCCCGCCCGGAGGCGGCGACGGTGACCACCGAGCCGGCAGGAGAGGCCCCCACCAGGACAGCTGTTCCGTGAAGCCCCTCCCTGGCCAAGTCCAGCCCGCGGGTACCCAGCAGGGAGAAACTGCGCCCCAGCAGGATCGCCCCGTCGCCACCGGCAAGGACCACACCGCCATCGGAAAGGGGCGCCAGGGCGAGAGCCTGCAGCAGGATCTCGTCGGTTACCACCTCCAGAGAGTCCAGAAACAACTGTTCTATAAACTGGGGGGGTTGCTGTGTCCGTATTTGCTCCGGCGTCGTCCCAAGCTGCCAGCGGGCGTAGCCGATCTGCCGCGCCAGATCTCGGTACATCAGGCCGTCCGCTGTCGTCGCCACGGACGGTGTGGTAACCGAGCGGCCCCCGGTGTGAATCGTCAGCGAGACCGCCGCGTTGGCGCCGGTTCCCCTGGTGTGCACCTCGATCCGCTCATCCGCCGGGGCGGGTATTCCTTCGGCGTGAAGGTGTCGCCGCGCTTGATCCACTATCGACTGCAGGGGCTGGGAGGCAACTGGAACGGGCGGGGAAAAGACGCTCAGAAAGAGCGCCGCAACCAGAACGATCGGGGAGATCATGGGAATAGAGTAGTATCTCCCGCTGTACCTTGAAAACTGTATTGCAAGGGAATAGACTAAAATCATGAAAAAGACCGTCTCCCTGGTCGTCACGGTAGTGGCGCTCAGCGTTATCGCCTCCTGCGCAACCGTTCCGGTGGCGCAACGGGAAGGGCGGGTTGAAGGCCTTCTTGAGGAACTCAACACCGCCGGTGTGGATCGACTGATGGAGCTTTCGGCACGGCCCTTCCTGCTGGATGGCGAGATCATCGTTCTTGAGAGCGACCTGACGATGATGTGGACCAACCTTCGGGAGGTCGGATTCACCTTTGATGCCGCAACGATTGAGGAACTCGGACCGGTTACGGAGACCACCTACCTGGCCTTTGCGGACACCATGGATGTCCGGGTCTGGTTTGATCGCTACGCCGCCGAAGACGCCGGTCTGGCCCGGGTGCGTACCAGCCACGGGGTGTTTCTCATCGTTACTGGTGACCGGCAGGGGCGCCTGCCGCGAATCTTCGGATTCACCGGACCGGAGGGGCTGTGATGCGTTTTAACAACAGAACAATTCTGGCGGCGGTAGTGGTGGGGCTCCTTCTGGGGGTGGCCTCGTTCGCCGCAGCTGACGACGCTTCGGTGGTCTATCTCGAGGGAGACCCGGAGCTGCGCCGCGCCTCCGGCGGCACCGACTGGATCGACTTCGGCAGTGTGCTGCGCAGCGGCGACTCCGTCGTTACCGGCCGGTCAGACTTTGTGGAGCTTGAGCAGGGCGCCGCGGCGACGATCCGCGTCAACGCCAACACCGTCTTCACCATTCGCGAGGTGGAGCGTGGCGGTCAGCGCGAGACGGTGATGTCCAACAGCGTGGGGTCGGTGGGTTACCGGTTTAGCCAGGTGGCGGGGCGCCGGGAACCTCGGGTGGGCACCTCCACCACGGTGGCTGGGGTGCGCGGCACCGAGCTGACGATCTTCGCTGGTGCTGATGGGAGCAGCCTTTTTGTTGTCGAGTCTGGTGAAGTGGAGGTGACGTCTGCGGGTCAGTCCGTGAGTCTACTTGCCAACGAAGGGGTAGAGGTTCCTGCCGGAGGACCCCCAGGAGAGAAGTTTGAGATCATCGGGCGAGCAGTTGACTTCGCTGAATGGAACGAAGGAAAGTTCGAGCAGTTTCTTGCTGATCCTGTTGCCGCTGTCGAAGGCGTTGGGGCTCAACTGCGAGAGTACTATGCCGAACTCGACGAACTCCGAAGCCTTTACGCTGATGCCAAGGAGCGGTACGACGTTGTCTACGCGGACCTTCTGGCAGCGGTGGAAGAGCACGGGAGGGAGTCATCGGAGGCGGATGAGATCCGGACTGCCCTTGATCCACTGATCAACGAGACAACGGTGCACTTCTTCAATATTCGCTACTATGGTTTGACGGCCCTGTCGCTGCGGCGTCACGTACTCGGCCAGATGTACGTACAGATGCGGAGCCGGAACATTCTGAACACCGGGGATCCGACGTACCGAGCGTTTCTGGCGGAATACCAGGAAATTATCCGAGAGTTTGAGGAACGAGCCACCGAAGAACTGGTGGCGGTAGATATCTGATCATGAAAGGAACAACCATGAAGAATCAAAAAATTCGAACGATCCTTGTTTTGGCTGTGCTGGCTGTGGCGGTGTTGCTTATTGCCGGGTGCGATATGCTGGATGAGTCTGTCTCGATCGAAGAGCGTATTCAGCAGCTCGAATCCGACCTGAACAACAATTACAGCCGGGTCTATACCAACTGGCATCCGGATGACTCAACAACCGGGCAGGCTGCGGCCAATCCTGCAGCGCTGC
>SKHA01000025.1 GCA_007117185.1 Spirochaeta sp.
GTTCTTGAGCGCAACCTGCAGATCGTCCGGGTGGATGAGGTTTTGCCATTCAGCCGGATCGTGTTGTTTCGTCTCCGGGTGGTATCCCAGCAACTCCCAAAAGCGGTTGTCCATCCATTCATGGTCCGGCTTTTCCAGGTCCCAGTACCAGATTCCATCAAGCGACCCTTGCCGCAGAAAGGTGAAGATCGCCGGGGCACGCTGGATGAGTTCGTGCAACTCGTCTTCCAGATAATGTGCCGCCGCCGCAGGATTATCGCTGGTAATGCCGCCGGTGTGATCCGCTGGAGTGATCTCGTGCTGAACCGACAATTGCAGTTCCGCGAGCTTTCTCTCTGTCACATCGGAGATGTAGCCGTGCCAGAGAACGCTGCCGTCGCCAAGCTGTTCCGGCCTGGCCCGGCCTCGCAGCCACCGCTCTCCCCGGGAGGGCAGCACCACCCGATAATCCAGCTCCCAATCCTCCAGGGTGTCACGGGAGCGAACTATCGACGCAACCACCAAGTCGAAATCGTCGGGGTGAATTCTCCGGAAAGCCGGACCGGCATCGTCGACGACTTCTTCCGGGGTGACCTCATACACCAGCCGGATGTTGCCGGAGGCCATCGGGAATCTGCTGGTCCCATCGGGAAAATACTGGAACTGATAAATCGCTCCGGGGACCTGTTCGAAAAGACGTGTCTGAAGTGACTCAGACTCCACCACTCTGCGATGGGCATCCCACAGGTGGAAGGCAACGCGTATCGACGTCAGGAAAATCGTATCGGGAAGGCCTTTCTGGATATAGCCATAGGAAGTGATCGTTTCCGTTCGGGCAACGATCTCGGGTTCTGCGTGGGACGAGAGGAACACCACCGGGCGGACGTGCAACTCAAGAATGCGTTGGGCAGTCTCGGTACCGTCCATGCCTCGCCCAAGGTCGATATCCATCAGGACCAAATCGGGCACAAACGACCCGGACACAACCTCGAGGGCCTTTTCTCCGGTATGGGCAACGGTGACTTCGTATCCTGCGGACTCAAGAATCCGGCGCGTAGCCAGAGCGATGAGGCCGTCATCCTCCACCAGGAGGATAGATTTGTTTTTTACATCGGACACACGAGACCTCACTATTTCGGTAACTATTTCAACAATTCTCGTTGCTGCCAAAGGTGGTGTCAAGGTTCAGGATGATCAAGGATACGGGGAAGGCGCACCAGAAACACCGAACGCTCAGGGTCCTCCAGGACAAAATCGCCGTTGTGCTGGCCGATAATCGCCGTTACGATCTGCATCCCGATCCTTTCACGGGTCTGATCGAGATAGTCAGCAGTGACTCCGGGGCCGGAGTCACTGACTCGAGCTTCGATATACGCTCCCGTACTCTTCACTGACACGGAAATCCATCCGGGGCGACCTTCCGGAAGAGCGTGCTTGAGGCTGTTCGTCGCCAGCTCATTCAGAATCAGGCCAAGAGACACGCCCTGCTCTACCGTAAGCTGGAGGTCCTCTACGTCAAGGCGGACCTCCAGGTGTTTCTGACGGCCCCCGGTGGACACGATGTCGGAGATGAGGGTGCTCAGGTATTCTTTCAAACCGATAGTAGCTACCGACGGTGCGTGCTGAAGGCGGTCGTAGAGGCGGCTCATGGACTTTATCCTGTTGATGCTGTCAGTGAGGATGCTGACGACCTTGGCCTCGCCCTCCGATTCCAGCAACTGGAGGTCCAGCATCGACTGGAGGCTGTTGAGGTGGTTCTTTACCCGATGGTTTACTTCGCGAAGGGAGTTTTCCTGCAGTTCATTGAGTTTGGAACCTATCGATCGGCCGCGCATGTCGTAAACGGTAGTGATCTTGTACACCACGTTGTGCAGTTGGAAGCGACCTGCTGTTACCAGGATGGTGCGTAGTGATCCGTCTTTTCTGACAACGCGCCACTCACCGCTCACCTCCCCCTGTTCGTTCAGCAGAAAGTCATCGTGAAGGCGCGCGGCAGCGTCTCGTTCTTCTTTGGGGACTACCATGGTGAACTCGTTCCCCAGCAGTTCCGTCGGGTCATACCCGTAGGTGTTGCAGTACTCGCGATTCACGGCGACAAAGCGGCGCTGCGTATCGGTGACGCACATCCCGACGCCGGCTACATCGTAGAGGTGACCTAATATTTCCCGGGAGCGTGTCTCAAGGTCGGTGGTTTTCACTTGGTTATACCCTATCCCCGCGCAGGGTACGTGTCAAATGCGGGTCAATCCAGGATGACTCAATCCAGGATAAACAGGCGGATGTCCGCAATGGTGAGATTGGTGTTGCTCCAGGCGCGGACCCCCATGTAGCCGGAGTCCCGGGCGCTGGCGGGCACAGTAGCTATTGCGGTTATATCCGATTCGTCGAACACTATCCAGCTCTGGCCATCCTGGAAGACCTCCAGAAGAAGCTCGCCGCCGTTTACGTGCAGGATGGTATCCAGGGGGCCGTACAGATCGATTCCCGCACCGCCGGCGTTGAACTCCAGGAACGGCGGTCGCTCTCCCCCGTTCACCCACTGGCGCACCACGATGCGGTTGCCAAGCCCCGGGTCAAACTGCACGGTGTATCCGCTAAAGCTGTTGTTGTTCTCGGCGGTGGACCCATGGAAAAAGATGCCCCATCCGTTGCCCTGGGTCATGGACGCACCGGTGATCTCCAGTCTCGCGTGGGAAACCGGGGGCATGTCCATCACCAGGCGACGTTCCCCGGCCCCGGCGTAGGTGAGCGCCCCCGTCTCAGGATCGACGATAATGTTGTTGCCGCCGCTGGGGGCGGTGTATCCATCAGGAAGAAAGGTCACGCTGCCGTCGTCGTTGATGATAATGGCGCCGTCTTCTTCCAGGGCCTCCCAGGACCCCGGCTCGGCGGCGCGCCAGGAGAAGTCGTCGCTGGTCAGGGTGAAGATTCCCCTGGTCTCGACGTTCGGTACTACGTGAAATACCTCAACAAGCAGGGCGCGGTAACGCTCCCACTTCAGGGGGCCGACGTCAAGGCGTGTCGTGACGGTCATCGCACCGGATGCAACCTGCTCCTCCCGGATCACCACCCGATCAAGGGAGAGTCCCCGATCAATGGATTCACCGTCAACGACCACCCAGGGGCCACTGTCCACCCGGTACTCCACCGCAATGATGTTCTGGTCCGCCGGCCAGATCAGTTCCAGGGACCAGCTGCCCTCGCCGGGCTCCTCCAGAAAGGTCATGGTAAGGGCAACCTCAACCAGCGCACCGGGCTGTACGACAACGCCCTCCTGTTCGCCTCGCACCAGCGGCGTCCCCTGTTCGTCCAGACCGGTAGCTCGTACCGTCCAGAGACCGGGAACCACATCCCGAAAGACCACCGCCTCACCGGCGAGCGCCCCGGGGGCGGCAACCACCACATCCGCAGGCAGGGGGGCACCGGCGGGGCCGTTTATGAGGGAAAAAGCTACTGTCGCGATCTCGTCGTCGGCTATGTGAGGAAGGACGGTGGATGCGCTGAACGAGGACTGCAGTCCCACCGCAACAACCCCGGGCACCCGTGTTTCTTCAGACACCGGGTCCGGAGTCGATGGA
>SKHA01000069.1 GCA_007117185.1 Spirochaeta sp.
AACCATGGAATGGTCAAGGCGAGCGATACGATAGGGAAACATCCCCCACACCAGATAGGCGCTCCCGTCATCGTCCACAAATACGGTGGGATCGAAGGAATCCACCAGAGGCTCACCGAGGACGTCCACGTACGGCCCTTCCGGGCGCTCGGCGACCATCACCCCGATGGAGGTACTACGGTTGGAGAAGTACCAGAAGTACCGCCCATCCCGCTCCACGATGTCCCCCGCCCAGCAGTGGGTACTCCCGGCGCCCATGAAGTTCGACGCCGGATCGATCGTCCCGGCGTGTTCCCAGCGCTGCAAATCCACCGAGCGATAGATACGCCAGTTCGGCATGACCCAGTCTGCTACCCCGTGGCCGGTATCGTGCCCGGTGAAGAGCCAGCAGGTGTCACCGACAACCAGAGCGTGAGGGTCAGCCATGCCCGGTAAGAAAATCATGGGACCACTATACCATCAAAAGCGTCTCGATTCGTGATACCCTTCCGGCATGCCCCATCCCGGCGCGAACATTCTGATCCTGGCGGCGGACGCAGTCCTGGCGGTGCACGCCCTGTACGTGGCGTTTGTGGTTCTGGGGTTTGCTGCCATTCTCTGGGGGGCGATTCGCCGCCGCCGGTGGGTGCGCAATCCGATGTTCCGCTACTCCCACCTCGGGGCGATCGGCATCGTGGTGATTCAGGCTCTGGCCGGTATCCCCTGCCCGCTCACCGTCTGGGAGCGGGAGCTGCGCCGCGCTGCCGGGCAGAGTGCGTCACAGCTGCCGTTCATCCCCCGGCTGCTGCAGGAGCTGATCTTCTACCAGGCGCCGCCGGAGGTCTTTACGGTGATCTACGTCGTGTTTGGAACGGCAGTGGCCCTCACGGTATGGCTGGTTCCGCCGCGTCGAAGCCGACATCACCAGCGGCAACAGTAACAGCCACCGGAGCCACCAGCTGCGCCCGGGTGCCGCCGCCGCGCTCCGACTCGATCCGCAACGTCCCACCAAGCTGCCCCGCCAGCGCGTCCACCATAGTCAGACCAAAGCCGGATCTGCCGCCGCCGTTCATGTCCATCCCCCGTCCGTTATCAGTCACCGAGAGGGTCAACTGACCGTCCCCCACGTCTGCGCGCAGGGAAAGACGCCGCTCCACCCCGGACGGCATCTCGACAAAGGCGTACTTCATCGCGTTGATCACCAGCTCGTTGACGATCATTCCCACCACGGAAAGGTGTCTGACGTTGAGAAAAAAGGTCTCGAAGGCTGTGTCCACCGTCACCGTTTCCCCGCCGGGAAAGAGCTCCACCGCACGCTGTACCAGTTCGGTCAGGTACGCACCGGCAGAGCCGTAATCGTGAGCCTCCGCGCGGTACAGCTGGTCGTAGAGCACCGCCATACTCTGGAAACGGCTGCGGGCGTCGTTCAGCGCCGTCACCGCCGCCGGGTCATCCAGCGAGTCCGCCTGCAGCGAGAGGAAACTCGACATGGTGTTCATGGTGTTCTTGATGCGGTGCTGCACTTCCTTGATCAGCGTCTCCTTCTCCTGGACCAGCCGGCGGGCGCGATCCTCGGCGCGACGCTGTTCGGTGACGTCAATGTCGACGGAGAACAGTTCCGGGGTGCGCCCGGGTACATCCACCACCGCAAAGCTGGTGAGCACGCATACTCGTGTACCGTCCTTGCACAACAACCAGTCTTCCCGCGGACCCACCTGCTGATCGCCAGCAAAGGCCCGGGCAACCGTATCCGCGATGGGTTCCCGGAGGTCCACAGGAATCAGCAGATCCATGACGTTCTTTCCCAGCGCTTCCTGGGCGGTATACCCGTAGAGCACCTCCGATGCGGTGTTCCAGTAGAGGACCTCACCATCCGGGGTAATGCTCTGCACCGGCACCGATCTGATACCGTCCAGGAGACTCCTGAACCGCATGGCATCGTCCTGCAGCACCTGTTCTGCTTCTTTTCGTGCGGTAATGTCCACGTGGGTACCCATCATCATCAGCGGCTGGCCGTCTTCACTGCGGGTCACCACCCGACCACGATCCAGGATCCACACCCAACGGCCGTCACGATGTCGCATTCGAACTTCAGCCTCGTACTGTTCCGTTTCGCCCCGAAAATGGCAATCCACCGCCCGCTCATACTCCTGAAGATCATCCGGGTGGGTATGCTCCATGAACGTTTTAAGGGTTACCGGAGCCAGCTCCTCTTCGGTATAGCCGATGATCTCGGCCCACCGCTGGTTGATCGTCACCTCGCCAGTTTGAACATTCCACTCCCAGGTGCCGGCGCCGGTGCCGTCTATGATCCCACCCAGCCGCTGCTGCTCCCGGCGCAGTACGCTGTCCGCGGTCTGTCTACTCAAAACACTGGCAATCAACTCGGTCATGATCGCCAGAAGCTCCACCGTCTCCTCGGCAAACTCACAGCGCTCCCGAACGGCGTCAAACCCGACGTAGCCCGCATAGACTCCATCCTGAAACAGCGGCAGCAGCACGTTTGACTGCACCCCCTGGGGCTCAAGAATCCTCCGGACACTGTCGTCTTCGGGCAGGTCCCGGACCGCCGGAATCAGAAATCGTTCGCCCCGGCGATGGACATCCAGGATCACCGTCAGTTCCTCCAAAGGAATCGCCTGCAGGTTCTCAATCTCCGGCGGTATCCCCGGAGCACACCACTCGTGGGTATTGATGGAGATTCCCCGTTTCCAGTCGTTGCGAAAGACGAAGACCCGGTCGAAACGGGTATACATGCCGACTTCCGCCAGCATCCGGTTGATGGCGTTGTCAACCTCGTCCAGCGGGACGTTTATCATCTCCGTTGCCAGGACGGTAAGCAGCCTCTGCAACGCCTCCCGGGAACGGAGGACTTCCTCCGTCCGTTTTCGTTCACCAATATCCCGACAGAAACAGACAAACTGGCCACCAGCCCGGTCCAGGAACGAGACGGAAATCTCGATATCAATAAGCGTACCGTCCCGCCGGCGGTGTCTGGTTTCGAATACCTCCCATCCGGTCTCGCGGATCCGCCGCATTCGCTCTTCAACCTGGGTTGGCCCATCGTCAGCATCGAGGTCAAGCGCCGTCATCGCGCACAGTTCCTCTCTGTTGTATCCGGACATCCGGCAGTACGCTTCGTTCACCTCGAGAATATGCCCGTGCGTGTCCACCACCCAGAAGCCGTCAACGGTGGTCTGGAAGACTGCGTCCAGATAACGGGAGTGCTCCAGTTGTTGCTCTTCAGCTCGACGCCGCTCGGTCACATCATGGTAGGTGCAGAGGATGCCATCGATTGGGGAAGCTTCTGTCAGGTCCAGGGTAGACACCTCAATCCACCGCCAGCCACCGTCCCCGCAGAGAAACCGGTACTCCCGGATGCCACCGTCAAGGAAAACCTCCTGTTCCGGACGGTCCTCCGGGTGCACCCGCTCCCAGGCAAGCGTGCCGAGAACCTCCCCGGCAATCCACCCGAACAGCTTTTCGGCATTGGAGCTGATATACCGCACGGTACCATCGCCGTTCAGGATGACGATTACATCGGATATGCTGGAAATCATCGCCGCCTGGCGTATC
>SKHA01000301.1 GCA_007117185.1 Spirochaeta sp.
GAACCGGGGGCAGGATCGTCAAGGAGGACGTGGACGGGTTTCGCGGCGTTCCCGGCGGGGCTGGAGCCACCGCTTCTTCGGTAGCAGGGGCGACCGCTGCAGCTACAGACGTGACGATTCCCGTTGGCGGCAAGCGCGCCGTCATCGCCCGGCGGCTCAGTGAAAGCAAGGTTTCCGCTCCCCATTACTATTTGAAGAACGCCGTGGAGATGGCAGCGGTGATGGGTGCCCGGAAGATGCTCAATCAGGAACTGAAGGAGAAGGTCTCTCTCAACGCCTTCTTCATCAAGCTTGCGGCGGAGGCGCTCAAGCGGCACCCCGTTGTGAATTCCTCCTGGCAGGGTGATACGATTCTGCAGCATGGCAGCATCGATATCGGCCTTGCGGTGGACGTGGGGAATGGACTAATCACCCCGGTGGTGCGTAACTGCGGCAGCCGTGGGGTAAAGGAGATCGATGCGGACCTGGTCCAGCTCATCGAAAAGGCCCGCTCCGGGACGCTCAAGCCGGAAGAGTACAGTGGCGCCACCTTTACCATCAGCAACCTCGGTTCGTTCGGGGTGGAAGAGTTCACCGCGATCATCAACCCACCCGGTTCGGCGATTCTGGCCCTGGGAGCCACCAAAGCGACCCCGGTGGTGCGGGACGGCGGCGCCATTGAGGTTGCCCAGGTCATGAAGATGACCCTCTCCTGCGATCATCGGGTGATCGACGGCCGGGAGGCGATCAGTTTCCTGAATCATATCAAGGCTCAGGTAGAGGACCCCACGCAGCTGCTCCTGGAGCTGTAATGGCGGGCCCTCTGCAGGAAAGGTAACGAGATTGGACACATACGATCTGATAGTATTGGGAGGCGGCCCCGGCGGGTACGTCGCAGCGATTCGGGCGTCACAGCTGGGGCTGAAAACGGCCCTCGTGGAAAAGCGGGACACCCTGGGAGGCACCTGCCTCAATGTGGGATGCATCCCCTCCAAGGCGCTTCTGGATTCCAGCGAGTTCTGGGCCCGCACAGCCGGTGAGGCCGCCACCCACGGCATCTCCGTCTCCGGGCTCAAACTGGATCTGGCAACGATGCACCAGCGGAAAGACGGAATTGTCAGGAAGCTCACCGGTGGTGTCTCCATGCTGATGAAGGCCAACAAGGTCGACGTGCATACCGGAACGGGATGGGTGATCGACGCCGAAACGGTGGAGGTGCGCAGCGCCGGGAAGGGCAAGAACGTCACTCTGAAGTGCCGCAACCTGCTCCTGGCCACCGGCTCGGTACCGGTGGAGCTTCCGTTTCTCCCCTTCGACGGCAAGGTGGTTGTCGACTCCACCGGGGCCCTGGCGTTCGAAAAAGTTCCTGACCACCTGGTGGTGGTCGGCGGCGGCGTCATCGGTCTGGAGCTGGGAAGTGTCTGGGCACGCCTCGGTTCCAAAGTGACGGTGGTGGAAGTGCTGCCGGAGATCATGGCCGGCTGGGACGGACAGATTGCCAAGACGATGCGTCGTGAACTGGGGAAACAGGGGATCGAGTTCATGCTCAAGACCCGCGTCACCGGCGTTGCCGTCAATCGGGGCAAAGCGGTACTCACCGCGCAGGACAGCGCCGAAAAAGAGCTGGAAATCGCCGGCGACCGCGTACTGGTGGCGGTGGGCCGCAGACCGTATCTGGAAGAGGGGAACCTTGAAACCCTGGCCCTGGAGATGAAAGATCGACGCATCTCCGTGAACGGTCGCTACGCCACATCCCTTGACGGAGTGTGGGCAATCGGCGATATCATTCACGGACCGATGCTGGCTCACAAGGCAGAGGATGAGGGGATGGCCGCCGCCGAGTGCATCGCCGGCCGGGCCGGCCACGTGAACTACGGGGCCATTCCCAACGTGATCTACACCTGGCCCGAGGCCGCCTCGGTGGGACCCACGGAAGAGCAGTTGAAGGAACAGGGAGTACCCTACCGCGCGGGAACGTTTCCCTTCGCCGCCAACGGGCGCGCCCTGGCGATGGATGCGACTGCAGGTTTCGTAAAGATTCTGGCCCACGCCGAGAGCGACGCGGTGCTGGCGGCACACATGGTTGGCCCCTGGGTGAGCGACCTCATAGGCGAGGTGGTTACCACGATGGAGTACGGCGGCAGCGCCGAAGATATTGCCCGTTCAACCCATGCTCATCCCACGCTTTCGGAGGTGGTCAAGGAAGCGGCGCTGGGTGTTGATGGTCGAATGATACACGCGAAGAACTGAGGAGAACCCAAGAATGAGCACACAACAGGCATCACAGTACCCGAAGGGACTCGAGGGCGTTATCGCCGCCGAGAGTAAAATTTGCCGGATCGATGGCGAAAAAGGCGCCCTGTATTACCTGGGATACCCCATCGACAAGCTGGTGGAAACCTCTGATTACGAAGAGGTGACCTATCTGCTGCTGAACGGAGACCTTCCCACCGCCGAGCAGCTGAAGACGTTCCGGGGGCAGATGCGCGCGGGACGGCATCTCAAAGAACCGATCCTGGCGATGATTCGGAGCTTTCCGAAGGAATCCCACCCGATGGAACTGCTGCAATCGGTGATCAGCTACTTGAGCGGGTACGTTGACCACAAGATCCATCACTCCATGTACTGTAACTGCCGCCAGACCCTGCACCAGGTGGCGCAGATTCCCAGCGTCATCGCCGCGCTGCACCGCTTTCGTAACGGAGAGGACTACGTCCCCCCCCGGGACGACCTGAACCACGGCGCCAACTTTCTCTATATGCTTCGCGGGACCGCCCCCGAGCAGGAAGAGGGTGCGATCATGGATCAGTGTTTTGTGCTGCACGCCGAGCACAGCTTCAACGCCAGCACCTTTACCGCCCGGGTGGTGGCCAGTACCCAGAGTACCTGCTATTCCAGCATCTCCGCGGCGATTGGTGCGCTCTATGGAAGCCTCCACGGCGGAGCCAACGAACGGGTGATCGAGATGGTCGACGAGATCGGAACGCCGGAGAACGCAGAGCCGTACGTTCGGGCAAAGCTGGAGAAGAAAGAAAAGATTATGGGAATGGGACACCGGGTGTACCGCGCCAAGGATCCCCGGGCGGTTCTCATGGAGGAGTACCTGGAGACACTCTCCAGAAAGAACGGCGACGACCGGTACCTGAAGATTCTCAAGACGGTAGAGAACACCTTCCGCGAGATCATGGAAGAGAAGGGCAAGCCGATCTATCCCAACGTGGATTTCTTCTCCGGGGCGGTTTACCGGCTGCTGGGGATCCCGGGAATTCTGTTTACCCCGATCTTTGCCGCGGCGCGCGCCTCAGGATGGCTGGCCCACGTTCTGGAGCAGCGGGAACACGAGCAGCGCCTCTTCCGGCCCAAGGCCCTCTACGTCGGCGACCAGGAACGGACCATTTTACCCATCGCCGACCGCTGAAGATCCGGGCAGCCCTCACGGGCTGCCTTTTTTCAGGGAATCCCGGTTGTGGCCGCCCCGCCGGGGCCCTCCAGATCAGACAGCTGATAGACCCGGTACGCTTCGTACGCCGGCTCCTCGTAGGGGTGTGCATC
>SKHA01000370.1 GCA_007117185.1 Spirochaeta sp.
AGATCTACACGGAGTACTTCAACGAGCTGGAGGAGATTACCGTTTCCCTGGGCTATCAGGGTATGTTCGAGCAGTTTCTGCGGGACCACGATTGGGCGGCTCTCTTTGCGGGGTACTGGGAGACCTACGTGGGGCAGATCCCGAAACAGGCGTTCGACAAGGTAAATGAGAACTTTTTCCGCACCACCTTTTACGAGCTGTGCACGCGCTATTTACTGCCGGATTTCCACTTTGCGATTGAGGTGAACACTCACGCCGGGCGCAGCGACTGGCAGGCGGTGGGGCGCTCGGGTACGCAGTTTGAGGGGCACGCCTGTGTGATCGAGTTCCAGCATTACCCGCGAGCCGCTGGCAAGCGAGCCGCCGGCAAGCGGGCCGGGGTGCTGCAGCTCACGGAGCCTCTACCGGAGGACACCGCCCAGGTGGAGCGCTACGCCGCAGCGCTGCAGCACGCGCACCCGGAGCTCACGATCCGGCGCTACGTGGCGTATACCGTCGGTTCCGCCGGGGGGCGGCTGGTGGAGGTTGGCTGAGGTACGCTGAGGTTGGGAAACAGCCAGGGCTACAGAAACGAGTTCACCGGAATACCGGGCCCGCCCAGGACAGCGCTGGTGATTACCTCACCTTCCTGCCCGGCACCTCCCTGCCCTGCACGGTAGTAATCGGGCTTCCCATACCGGCGGTCCGTTCCCAGGCGGTAGACCATCACCCAGCGAGCCTCAGCGTTGACGATCCAGTATTCCTGTACACCGTGCCGTTCATAGAGGGCAAGCTTGTGGGTCTGATCCTTGTAGCTCGTGGAAGGAGAGAGAATCTCCACAACCAGATCCGGCGCGCCCTTCGCACCCGCTTCGTCCAGGAACTCCGGTCTGCAGAAAACCGATATGTCCGGTTGTACCACCGTGGTAATTGCGTCATCTGCGTGGTCGGTGGTGGGGCCTGCCCCCTGATCCTCCGCCAGGCGCACGTCAAAGGGTGCGACATACGTCTCGCACGGACCGGAATCGGTGCTGGCGGCAATGAGGCGTGCCAGGCTGAGGAGAATACGCTGGTGTGACCGTCCCGGGGCGGGGCTCATGCTCCAGGCGACGCCCTCAATAAGCTCCCAGCGTTCTTCCTCGGGCCACGTCAGGTAGTCCGCGTAGGTAAAGCCACCGGTTTGTTCCCTGGGAAGTCCCATGCCCGAATTATATCAGATCGTTGCGATTCTCGCTACGAATCCGCGGGTTCCGGTCCGGTCGTCAGGGGGGCCCGGGTGCGATGATGCACAGCGCCGCGGGTGGGCGGTTGATGGAGGTCTGCTGAGGTTATCCGCCAGGGGCCAAAGGGACAGAACCGGCGACGACGCCGATGCGACTGGCGCAATTGTCATTCACATGACAGAATTGGTACCGGAGGGAGTTTGATGGGTATTGAAGAAGTAATGGACAACGTCGAATTACTGTCCGATGAGATTACGGCACTCCAGGCAGAGATCGAGTCGTATCAGCACAAAATCAGCGGGAAGAACCGATCAGCGATTCGTTTGCTTATTGAACTGACCAAGGATTGGCAACCGTTCTACAATGAAAAAGCCGTATGCCTGAGTTTTGAAAGTCGTTTCGCGTATTACGTTTGGTTTACTGAACGGCGCCAGAATTCCCTGCGGTTCCGGGAGGTCCCGAACGAGAGCGAGACCATTTTCAATTTCGTCCGGCAGGACTTGGACAGCGTAGACAGTGAACCGTGGGATCGCATCGTGATTCCTCTGGAGCTCTTCATGCGGCTGAATGACAAGGTCGAATTCGAGCTCATTGACGGAAGCAGGTACGCCAGGATACCGAACCGGTGAGTTATGGCTGCGCCCCCCAGCGCCGTGATAACCAGCCAACCAGCGTCACCGGCCGATCCACCCTGTCCTGATGATCTTCCCAGGTGTGGCGTGCTTCCCGGCGGATCTGCTTGAAGGAGGTACTTAAACAAGCGAGAATCGAGTACGGCCTGACGCAGGAAGAACTGGCAGAACGGTTGCACACGAAAAAGACGGCGATTTCCCGAATCGAAAACCACGCGGAGGATATCCGGCTTTCAACCCTCGAACGGTATGCGCGCACACTCGAAAAAGCTCGAGGTTGCTATCAAATAAAGGCGCGGCAAGACTCGCCATCTGGACGGTCGGCTTGTGGAGAACGCCGTCGGTGCCACGCTCCGCAGACAGCTCCAGGAATTGCCCAGCGAGATCGATTTCCGGCGCACGTCATCCAGCGACGTTGACTACGTGGTGCACACCGCCCGGGAAACGTCGGCGGACTCCGATCCGGCAAACCGCTTGCTCCCGGGTGGTTTCCGTAGCATAGTAGAGGCATGCAACGGCGAGTTCCCTACGCGGTGGCCAATTACGAAGAGATCGTACGCGATGCATACTACTTTGTGGACAAGACCGCCTTCATCCGCGAGCTGGAACAGTACAAAGTCCCGGTCTTTCTGCGGCCCCGGCGGTTCGGCAAGAGTCTGTGGTGCTCGATCCTGGAGTGCTACTACGATGTAAACCGCACCGATCGCTTTGAGGAACTTTTTGGCCGGACCGATATCGGGCGCGAGCCCACGGCAGCGCGCAACTCCTGCATGGTGATGCGCTTTGATTTTTCCAAGATTGAGGTCCTCGGCAGCTACGAGAGCCTGCGGCAGAAATTCAACGCGGAGTGCCGCAACTCCTACACTCGATTTCTTGCGTTTTACCACGCGTATCTGTCGCTGGAAACGGGGGAACTGCCGGCCGACGCCGGTGAGGCTCTCTCGACGATTCTTACGGCGGTGCAGGAGGCGGGGGCCCCACCCCTGCACATCATCATCGACGAGTACGACAACTTCACCAACCAGCTGATCACCACCCGCCAGGACAAGCTCTACCGGGAGGTCACCACGGGTGACTCCTTCCTGCGCACCTTCTTCAAGGTGATCAAAGCCGGTGTGGGGGAAGGATCCGTGGCGCGGGTCTTCATCACCGGGGTGCTGCCGGTCACGATAGACGACCTCACCAGCGGATTTAATATCGCCCAGATCATCACCCTTGAGGAGCCGACCCTCAACATGATGGGCTTTACCCAGGCCGAGGTGGATGCCTACGTAGGGGAGATCTTCACGGAGAACGGCTGGCCCGGGGAGCTGCGCCGCCGTGTACTGGAAGACCTGCGGGCCCACTAGAACGGCTACCGCCTGCTGCCGGACGCCACCGAGACGCTCTACAACTCCACCATCTGCAACTTCTATCTGAGCAAGCTGGTGATCGGCAGGGGCAAGATCCCGCGGGAGATGATCGACGATAACCTGCGGGTGGACGTGAACTGGCTACGGCGCCTAACCGGCAGCCGGGAGGGAGCACGGGAGCTGGTGGAGCAGCTGATGTTTGAGGGGGCGCTCCCGGCGGACATGGGTATGCTGAGTTCCACGTTCAACATGGAGCGCTTCTTCCAGCGGGTGTTCTTTCCCTTGAGCCTCTACTACCTTGGGATGGTGACCTTCCGCGGCGATTACTCTCTGGGGTTCCCCAAC